>JAJRDF010000161.1 GCA_028678555.1 Methanomicrobiales archaeon | reverse complement strand
AGGAGGAGGTCGTAGTCCTGGGAGACGGCGTAGCGGGCGTCGCCCCGGGCCACCATGTGGGCCGCCTGGGCCTCCCCCTCGCTGGGCGCCTGGACCGTGGGCAGGCCCAGCAGGTCCAGAAGCTCCCGGGAGGTGCGGATGACAAAGTCGTCCACCCGTGAGGAGGCCTGGGCATGCTTCCGGGCCTCCTCCACCTCCCCCCGGGCCAGGGCCTCGCGCCAGCGCTCGCCCGCGGCTGCCCTGATCTCGCGGCGTTCCTGGATCGTCCCTGCCTTCAGGTCCGGGGGGGTGCCGTCAAAGATGAAGACGGGCCGGATCCCCAGCTCCAGGAAGTTCAGCGTGCGGAAGAAGATACCCGAGAGGTGGGAGGTGACACGCCCCTGCCCGTCCATGAGGGGGGTGCCGTCCGGCTGCCGGATGATCGATAAAAACTGGTAGAGGGCGTTGTGGGCGTCCACCGCCGCCACGCCGGCCAGGGATTCCCACCCCACCGGCTTCTTGTAGGGGACAAGGATGTCCCGGAGCGCGACACCCACGGATCTCCCTCCGGGGGATGGTCAGGCAGGAACCGGATTCACCGGTACATCCGGCGCGAGAGTTCCTGGACCACACCGTTGATGTGCTCCATCGTGGTGTCGTACTTCTTGGACATGCCGGTGTGGATCTCTTCCAGGTTCATCCGGATGGCCCGTTCCCGCTGGGCAAAGGAATTGTCAAGCCGGTCGATCTTGCGGCCCATCGAGAGGAAGAGGCCGGCGAGCGAGACCATCATCAGTGTTGCGGCGACAGCGATGACCAGATCCTGCCAGAGCCGGAGCACGAGCACGAGGGTCGCGCCCACCATGACGACGGCCAGGATCACGTCCCCGATGATGCTGCGAATCTCCATGCTTTTAGATAATGAAGTCCCATTAATTAAAGTACCTGTACGGAGCAGGAGATTGCCATGGAGTTGCGGAACCTGGTGCCCCTTGCGGCCATGCCTGCCATGATGATCGTGGTCCAGCTGCTGGCCCTTTACCTGTCGCATCCCCTCCAGGAGGCCGGCGTGGCAGCCTTCGAGGACCCGACCTCCGTCGCGAACCCCTTCATCTTCCTGGCCATCCTGCTCGTCTTCACCCTCTTTCTCCTGGTCCTGATGCGGTTCGGGGTGAAGAGGCTCATCGGGATCATCATCGCCGTATCCCTCTTCTTCACCTTCATCTACGTATTCGGAGCCCTGTTCGCGTACTTCTTCCCGTCGTTCGCCCTGGCCGGGATTGCAGTACTGGCCCTCTCCGTCACTGCCACGGTGATCCTCTACCGGTTCCCGGAGTGGTACGTCATCGACAGCCTGGGCATCCTGCTCGCCGCCGGCGTGGCCTCCATCTTCGGGATCTCGCTGGCCATCCTTCCGGTCATCATCCTGCTCGCGCTCCTCGCGGCCTACGATGCCATCGCCGTCTACCGCACCAAGCACATGATCACCCTCGCCGAGGGGGTGCTCTCGGAGCGGGCTCCCATCCTCTTCGTGGTGCCCCGCCGCCGGGACTACTCCTTCATCCGGGAGGGGGTGGCCATCGGCGACGAGGCGCAGGAGCGGGGGGCCTTCATCATCGGTATGGGGGACCTGATCATGCCCTCCATCCTTGTGGTATCGGCGCTGGTGTTCCTGGACAGCGGGGGTGCGGTCTTCACGGCCCCCGTGGTGGGGGCCATGCTGGGCTCCGTCGCTGGCCTCCTCTTCCTCCTCCGGGCAGTGGGAAAAGGGAAACCCCAGGCAGGGCTCCCTCCCCTGAACGGAGGCGCGATTGCAGGTTTCCTGCTGGGGTGCCTGATCAGCGGGCAGTGGGCCTGGCTGCCCGTGTTCTGAACACCGCCTCCAGGACCGCGTCCACCCCGTCACCGGTGGTAGAGGACATATTCAGGAAGCCCTCCTCCCGCCGGCGATCCGCCTTGTTCACGGCCGCGATCACCGGCACCTCCACCATCCCCTTCACCGCGTCCAGAAGCCGCCGCTGGCTTTCCACCGGGTACCCGCACTCCTCGCTGGGGTCCAGGATAAAGAGCACCACGTGGGCTGCGTGCATCAGGGCCGAGAGGGCCTGCCGCTCGATGGGGTTCCGCTCTTCCGGGTCCCGGTCCAGGAGGCCGGGGGTATCCACGAACTGGACCCGGTCCCTGCCAATCGCCCGGTGGCCGATAAAGATCCCCCTGGTCGTGAAGGGATAGGACGCCACCTCAGGTTCTGCTGTGGAGACGAGCCGGATGAAGGAGGACTTCCCCACGTTGGGGTAGCCGGCCACCACGACTGTGAACTCCTCGCTGAGCTCGGGGAGTTCCCGGAGCTGGTTCCTCACGATATTCAGGAAGCGGAGGTCATCATCCACCTGGTGGACCACGGACGAGAGCCGGGCCACCGCCCGTTTCCGGATCGCGGGGGAATCCCCGGAAGCCCGGGCCTCCCTCCCCAGCTGGGATCCCAGTCTCCGGGACTGCTTTGCCGCCCATCCCAGTGCCCCCAGGCTCATCCGTATCTTTTCGATCCCGCAGAGGGCCTCGGTCAGGTTCCGGTAGAAGGGGGGGAGGGCATCGAACTCGGGGAAGGAGGAGATGATCCGGACCAGCCGGTCATGGAGCGACGCCCCGACGGCCCGGATGAACTCCTCGTTGGCATGGGCGCTTCCCTTCCGGGAGCCCCTCTTCTTGGGGCTCCCCCGCTTTTCCCGCATCCGTGCCGCGGCCCTCCGGAAGGACCGGTCCAGCAGCTCATCCGCCGTCGGCACGGTGGGGATCTTTTCCAGTTCCACGTCAGATAACCGAATGTATATATGGAATTGATATGATTAATCATTATGGATCTCTCCCTGATCCAGAAGGAGATTCTGATCACGCTTATCACGCTCTACCACCAGCACTCGCATGCCATCAAGGGGGAGGAGATCGCCGACGTGCTGAAGCGCAATCCCGGGACAGTCCGGAACCAGATGCAGGCGCTGAAGGCCATCGGCCTCGTGGACGGCGTGCCGGGGCCCAAGGGAGGCTACAACCCCACCGCCCTCGCCTACCGGGAACTGAACCTCTCCAACCTGGACCAGGAGGCCTCGGTGCCCCTGATGCGGAAGGGGGAACAGGTACCGGGTGTCCGGGTGACGGAGGTGGACTTTGTCACCCTCTGCCACCCGGACCTCTGCCATGCAGTGATAAAGCTCGTGGGCAGCGTGAAGACGTTTGATATCGGGGAGGAGATCACCGTGGGCCCGACACCGGTGAACAAGCTGATCCTCAGGGGCGAGGTGATCGGGAAGGACGA
>JAJRDF010000049.1 GCA_028678555.1 Methanomicrobiales archaeon | reverse complement strand
CAGATCCAGAAGTAGGGGTTGGTGATGCTTGTCACGATACCGGCCACGAGGGAGCTCCCGGTGGGTCCATCCCCCTGCTGCGGGGGACTGTCCCGCACGGCGGATCGGAGGGTGAGGAGCCCGAAGAGCACGAGGGCTGCACCCCCGACCAGCGCAATCCATCCCGTGAACTTCACCGCTGACGTCGATATGCCTGCCAGGATCAGGACGAAGATGACGGTCTCCACCAGGGCGTGACCCAGCGTCACCACCGGTCCCGCCTTCCACCCGTCCCGAAGGCTCGCTCCCATGGTGGCCACCAGCGTTGGTCCCGGCGCAAGAGCTCCCGTGAGGCCGATGACAAAGCCCAGGACCAGGTTTCCGGTGATGGCAGAGAGCATCGGTACCAGCTGGGAGACACGGCGGGATAAGGGAGACGGGCACCACGGGAGATCGCGGACCGTGTTTCAGCAGGTTGATGAAGGGGAAGGTGCCAGTGGGATCCGGCAATTCTTCAGGATCCCCATGATGACCGGAAGAGAGTCCCCCCCCGCTCACAAGAGGGAGCAGGCGTCCCGGATCGCGGAGCTCATCTCCGCACTGGGGGATCCGGATGTCACGAAACGGAGCGATGCCCTGGATACCCTCATTGAGAACGGGGAGGACGCGGTGCCGGCCCTCGTGGAAGCGCTCTTCTCCCCGATGCCCGAGGTCCACCTGCTGGCCGGCGTGGCACTGGGGAAGATAGGGATCCCCGCGATCCCGGCTCTTGTGGAAGCGGCAGGGAAAGCGGAGGGGGATATACTCGTCACCATTTCCGACATCCTGGGTGATATCGGTGCCCCGGCCGTGGAGCCCCTGATTCACCTGCTGGCTGACCGCAGGGAAGGGGTCCGGATCGTGGCAGGCCTCGCCCTGGGGGAGATCAGGGACCCGAGGGCTGTGGAGCCCCTGATTCGTGCCCTGGACGACGCCAGCGAGGACGTCCGGGGCGTGGCGGCGGTGGCCCTGGGCGAGATTGGGGATCAGCGGGCGGTGGAGTCCCTGAAAAGGGCGCTCCAGGATCCCGCCGAAGGGGTCCGGCTGGAGGCAGAGGAGTCCCTGGCCCGCCTCGCCCCACGTCCCCTCTGACGAGGTTTCTTCCCGTGGCAGCAGGTCGGTTCATTCTTTTCGCTCCGTACTGGTGAGACGCTCCCGGGGGCTCCGCCGAGGCTCCGTCCCCCCCGCGTGGGCACCCCCCGCCGGTGTTCCGGGTCAGGTGAATCAACTCGGTTCATCAACCGAAGATCAGGCTATCCTCACGGGGGAGGGGCCGGGAGGGGGTCTCCCCCTCCGGCCTCACGTCGGTGTCTCTGACTGCCGCACGGATTCGGATCACGAGACTGGTCAATCACACAAACCCCCGGTAATACGCCAGTTCGCGGGCAAACGGACGGAACTGCTCCTCCAGCAGGGCCATCTCCCTCGGTTCCATCTCCTCATGGTCTCTCCCCGCCGTGGCCAGCGTCAGCACCTCGGCAGGGGTGCTGCAGCCTACGATCGCGAGTGTCACTCCCCTCGACAGGGCATAGCGGATCAGGATTGCCGGCGTGATCCCCGCATCGGGGGCCAGAAGGTGGGAACCGCCCAGTACCTTCATCCCGATGATCCCAAGTCCCCGCTCACGGGCAGCGGGGATCGTCTCGGTGGTGAAGCCTGAAAGAACCCCTTCCACGGGATTCACGGGGAGGAGCACGGTGTCCACCTGCCAGTGACCAACGGCATGGGTCAGGACAGCCGGGTCATGGTGGCCCGTAACGCCGATATGATGCACGTGGCCTTCCTTCTTCGCCTGGAGGAAGGCATCCAGCGCCCCGCCTTCCGCCTCGATCTCTCCGATGTCGTCCCAGGTACGGATATCGTGGATCTGCCAGAGATCCAGATGATCTGTCTGGAGCGAGGCAAGGGTCCGGGCCAGGTCTGCCAGGGCTCCTTCGGCATCGCGGGATGCCGACTTGGAGGTCTGGAAGATCCGTGACCGGTCTTCCGGGTGGCAGGCCCAGTACCGGCCCAGGTAGCCTTCACTCCCGGCATACACCCTCGCGGAGTCGAAGTACGTGATCCCCTGCCCTACTGCCTCGTCAATGACGGCCTGCGCCCGGTCTGCCTGGCCGTGGGTCCTGAGGATGCCCTCCCCTCCCAGACCGACCCGGCTGACCGTTCGCCCGGTCCGGCCGAGTACCAGACCCCGTATCCCTGACATCCCCACTGCCTCGGGTACAAGTGAGAGGCACCATCTCACTGAAAAGGGTTGCTGTTACCCCAGCGAGATCCAGGGATGATCCGCGGGGTGCGGGGTTCCCGGTGATATCCCGGGAACCGGGACCTGCCATCACCGGCACAAGGAGGGGAACCCGTACGGGTCCTTCACTCCCGGTTCTTCTGGAACCGCCGTTCCTCGATCTGTTCCAGCGCCGCGTTGATGGTGTACTGGGTGGAGAGGTCCCCTTCCCTCAGGGCATACCGGTAGGCTTTCTCGAGGGAAGCTTTCGCCCGCTCCTCACCGATCTCCCCCAGGGCCCATGCCGAAGAGCTCCGGACCATCCGTGAAGGATCCATCAGGATTTCACAGAGTGGTTCCACGGCCCTCGTGTCCCTGATCCTCCCCAGGGCCCTGGCGGCGTTGAACCGGATGTCCCAGCCGGGATGTTTCAGGGCAAGGGTGAGGGACTCCACGGCGGGGGCACCGATCTTCACCAGGGTCTGGCCGGCGGCTTCCCGGAGGGATTTCTGGTTCCGGGCAAGGAGTTTCCCCGGGATCGTCACTGAGGATTTGTCGAAGAGTTTCATGAGGGACGGGACGGCATCCGCCGCCCCTGTGGTCTCGCTCCCGCACATCTCGACAACGTACCCGATCAGTTTCGCGGAAAGCTCCCAGGCCTCCTCGTCATTGGCATCCAGGCAGCGGATGAGTGCCGGAATTCCGCCTCCGGCAACGAAGGCCTGGGGTTCCCAGCCGTACCAGGTCATCACCTTCAGAAGGTCCAGGTAATTCAATCGGAGTTTCCGGTCCCCATGGGTGAGATTCTCGATGATCTGTTCATCCGGTATCCTGAATTTCTGGTCCTCTCTCCTCGCCATTCCGATCCCCACCGGTGAGAAAAATCCACTGATCATGTCGGTCCGGCAGGATAAAATGCTTCCGTATCCCATTGTTCGGCACCGGTGGCTCCTCCGCCTGAAAGGAGCGAAATCCATGGGTTTGGCAGACAGACACCCGGGGAGAGTATCATCGGGAACCGGGGCAGGCAGTGACGGTGTTCACCGGAAGAACCCCGTCGTATGGCAGCAAGAACCATAGGGGGGGAACTCCAAGGAGTATGCATGGGGGCCGGTGAGGCGGGGGGACAGGGAATGCAGCCATCAGGCCCGCCGGGTGATCAGGTCCAGGCTGGGCTCGCCGGCTTCTGGCCCCGGACCGCCGCGTTCCTGGTGGACGCGGGCATTCTCCTCTCGATCCTGGGTGCGGGCATCCTGGTCCTGATCCTCTCTCCCCTTAAGGAGTCATTCCGGGGCACCTCGGATCCGGCATGCTTCCTCTCGGTCCCGCTGGCGCTCATCGCGGGTCTCGGGCTGCTGGCCGCGTTCGTCTACTTCTCCATGGGAGAGTCATCCCCGGATCAGGGAACCGTGGGGAAGAAGCTGCTGCGGCTGAACGTGGTGGACCTGGAGGGGGCGGGGATCTCCCTTCCCCGCGCAGGGGGCCGGTTCCTGGTGAAGATCCTCTCGTTTGCCGCCCTCGGTTCCGGTGTGCTGATGATTGCCGTGACCCGGTGGAACCAGGGCCTCCACGACCTGGCGGCCGACACCCTGGTCTGGGAGTTCCCTGGCATGGATCCCCGCCGCATGATGGCGATTGGGATCACCGCGGCAGCCATCAGCCTGGCATTGTTCCTGGCTGTCATGGCGATGGCCATCTCCCTGGTGTGGTACGGGATGCCGTGAGCGGCGGACGATCAGATACGGCATTCTGTCCCGGTGCAGTGATCCCGTGCCACAACGGTGGTCCCGCTCCCGCACGAAAGGGTCATCAGGGAAGGGTGTGCTACTTCTCTTTCAGGAAACGGCATGAGCGGAACAGAAACCGAACACCTGGTGTACGGGCTCACGAAGGCAAGAATCGAGGCGCTGACAGACGGAATCTTTGCCTTTGCCATGACCCTCCTCGTGACCACGCTGGAGATCCCGGAACCGCAGGCCATCCTGGATCCGGCAGGAGTGGCCCGCATCATCATGGTGAATTTCCCTGACTTTCTCCACTACGTCCTGGCGTTTGCGGTCCTGGCCGCCTTCTGGGTGTCCCACCACATGCAGTTCCATGCCCTCCGTGTCGTGGACCGGCGGTTGATCTGGATGAACATCGCGCTTCTCCTCTTCGTGGCCCTCGTCCCCTTCTCCACGGACCTGGCGGGAGACTATCCCGACATCCCGCTCTCCTCCATGGTCTTTGAGATGAACATTTTCCTCATCGGGGGCATGATGTTCCTCCAGTGGCTCCATGCCACCGACGGCAGGCGCCTGATCAGCCCGGAGGTGACCGATGCCCGCATCGCTATCGCAAGGAGGCGGGGTCTCGTGATCCCCGGCGTTTCCCTTGCCGGTATCCTCCTCGCATCCCTGGGCGTCGGGGCAAGCACCCTCGTCTACCTGCTGGTTCCGCCCCTGGTGCTCCTCGCGGATGGACCGAAAACGCAAGAAACCGGCGGGACCTGAGAGAAAGACTCCCGTGAAGGAGCCCCACTCTCTCCGGTGAAACAAGACCACAAACCTCTTTCGTTGGGGAGTTCATCCTTCCCGGCAGGTGATCGGTATGAAGACGCTGAAATTCCTGATCCTGGCCGTGCTCGTGGTCTCCCTGGGAGTCCTGGCAGCCGGCTGCACGGGAGAGAAACCCATCGGGGGCGAGAAGGACGCACACGGATGCCTCACGGGTGCCGGTTACTCCTGGTGCGAGGCGAAGGGGAAGTGCCTGAGGGTCTGGGAGGAGCCCTGCACCAGCACGTCGGCCATTGACACGTTTGAGGAGTGCGTGGCCGCCGGCTACCCGGTGATGGAGAGCTACCCGCGCCAGTGCCGGGTGACGGGAGGACCCACGTTCACCGAGGTGATCGGCGGCCAGATGACCGGGGCACTCTGCACCGCGGCCCGGGGCCACTGGAACGAGTGCTCCAGCCGGTGCCAGCTGGACAATGCCGGGAAACCGGCCGTCGCCTGCCCCATGATGTGCGAGGCCCTCTGCGAGTGCGGGGGCATCGCAGGATTCGGGTGCCCGGAGGGCTGGACCTGCCGCACACCGGCCGGCATCGCCGATGCCCTGGGGTACTGCGTCGAGGAAGAGGATGATGTCACGCGGATGACGGCGGAAGAGGCCCTGGCGCGTGCGACGGCGAGGGGATGTGCTGGCGTGGGCACCCTCACGGGGACTCCCCGGTACAGTGAGAAGACCCGCACCTGGACCATCGATCTCATCCCGCCCACGCCGAAGGAGAACTGTGCTCCTGTCTGTATAGTACATGAGAACACGAGCCTTGTGGAAGTGAACTGGGCGTGCATCAGTCTCGGGAATTGACAAGGGATGGTAGATCCACGGAGAGGCAGGCCGGCCAGGGAACGGTCCACCTGCCATGAACTGCCTCCCATTCCTCATCTCCATTCCCCACGGGGGAGTGGAGGTGCCGGAGGAGGTCAGGGACAGGGTGGTGCTGTCAGCGAACGAGATCCGGTACTACTCTGATCCCGACACCATCCTCCTCTTTGATCTCTCCGGCAGGGTCGATACGCTGGTCTCCACCTCCATCTCCCGCCAGGTCGTGGACCTGAACCGGCCGCCCTACCATCTCCCGCCGGCCCATCCTGACGGCGTGGTGAAGACCCGCACGGTGGACGGACGGGCGGTGTATCGTCAGGGTATGTTCCCCGATCCTCCGCTGATCCACCGGATGCTGCTCCGGCACTATTTCCCGTTCCATGATGGGATCGACCGGACGATCGATTCCGGCCGGATTCGGATTGGGATCGACTGCCATACGATGCTCCCCGTGGGTCCCGCCTCCCAACGGGATGCCGGGAAGGAGCGGCCCCTCATCTGCCTGAGCAACAACGGGGATGCCGCGGGAAATCCCCTGCCCGGCAAGCTCACCACCTGCCCCCCGGCATGGCTGCAGTCCCTTTCCCGGGAATGTGTCCGGGAGTTCCCCGGGCCCGGAGCCGTCCGGCTCAATGATCCGTTTGCCGGGGGCTTTGTCTCCCTCATGCATTTCTGGCGGCGGGGGATCCCCTGGATCCAGATCGAGGTGAACCGGGCCCTCTACGGGGCAGATTCCCCGGAAGAGGCACCGACACCGGGGAGCGCCCGGCTCCGGGAACTCAGGGACACGATCGAACGGGTCCTCCTTGGGTTCTGGGAGGGCGTCAGGGATTCCCCGGAAGCCCCCTGAGGGGAACCATCCCGCCCCCGCACCCTAGCCATTGCAGGGAACGATTCAGCGTGAACTTCTGATGCCTGCAGCGGTCCCTGCCCAATCCGTCTTTCCGATAGGATCCCGGTTTCGCGCCGGCGGGAATTGCGGCCCCCACCCGTTCCGCGGGACTCCTTACTTTTTCCGGGAGATGCCCGGCCCTGGGGTCCTCCCTCCATCGCCCGCCGGCGTGTGCCTGAGAAAGGTCCCGGCACGGTACTCCTCGAAGGCAATCCGGAGTTCCTCCTGCGTGTTCATGACAATGGGCCCGTACCATGCGACCGGTTCCCGGAGGGGTTTCCCTGCCATCAGCAGGAACCGGAGGCCGTCCTTTCCGGAGGTGATGGCCAGCGTGTCCCCGTCCCCGTACAGGACCAGGGTCCCGGGCCGGATCTCAGCGCCCCTCTCCAGGTCAAAGTAATTCGCTCCCTGCGCCTCGAAGGCATAGGGATCCCTCCGGGGATCAAAGCACCCGCTCCCCCGGATGACGTACGCTGCCACGGTGGCTCCCGGTGAAACCGGGAGGGTGCCCGGGGTTCCCGGGGGCAGGGTGACGTCGATATACGTCGGATCCGTGATCACGTCCCTGACAGGCCCCTGCACGCCGTCCAGGGTGCCGGCAATAAGCCGTGCCCTCATGCCCCCATCCCGCTCCACCACGGGGATCGCCCCAGCCTTCACCTCCCGGTACCGCGGTTCCCGCATCTTTTCCCGGGCCGGGAGGTTGGCCCAGAGCTGGAAACCCCACAGCACACCATCGCGGTCGCCGGCCGGCATCTCCTGGTGGATGATGCCGCTCCCCGCGGTCATCCACTGGACATCCCCCTCGCCGATGGTGCCCCGGTTCCCCATGCTGTCCCCGTGTGCCACCTTTCCCTGCAGGACGTACGTGATGGTCTCGATCCCCCGGTGGGGGTGCCAGGGAAACCCGGGCAGGTACAGGGCGGGATCATCCGAGTGGAAATCGTCCAGCAGCAGGAACGGGTCCAGCTCAGGGACCTCCTGGAATCCAAAGACCCTTTGTAAGTGGACACCGGCCCCTTCCACCGTGGGGCGTGCCCGGATCACCCTCTTGATGGTGCGTATGGCAGCCATGTCGCTTCCCCAGTGGGGATGGGGGTTCGGCGGGCACATAACGGTTGCGGTGATGCCTGCACGGGGCGGGCTGATCCCTCCTCCCTGAGGGTTTTCCAGTCCCGCGGCTGTTATCGGAGAAAGGGTGGGAAGATCAGCGCTGGGAGAGGAACCTTCCCATTTCGGCAGCGGTGAGGATCGAGACACCGATCCGCTCCATGTCCCGGACATTGCACCGGTGGATCTCTTCGTCCTGGGCCGCCACCGCGTCGCTGACGAGCACGGTCCGGTAATTGTGGGCCATGGCGTCAAAGACGGTGGTACGGATACAGTTGGGCGTCTGGATCCCGGCAACCACCACGGTGTCCACGCCGATGGACCGGAGCAGGAGGTCCAGATCCGTTCCCAGGAAAGCGCTCATGCGTATCTTCCGGATGGTGAACTCACCCCTCACGGGGGCCAGCTCGCTGATCACCTCCGCGCCCTCCGTCCCTTCGACGGCAAAGGGCGTTCTCCGGAAGATCTCCTGGCGCATGATCTCCACGTCCGAGCCGTCGGCCCGGTGCACGCGCAGCACGTGGATCACGGGGAGCCTTCGCTCCCGGAAGAGATCCAGCAGGGAGCGAATCGCGGGAATGATGGCCCCGGCCCCGGCTACCCGCAGGGGCTTTCCCTCGCGCACAAAGTCATTCTGCATGTCGATGAGAAGCAGTGCCGGCCTCAGGGTGCTCCCTCCGTGAACTCCGGAAAGTCATGTCAGCCCTGACAGGATAAAGACGTCGTTTCCCTGGAGGGACACTTCACGGGCCGGGGATACCGCAGCGCGATCCATGCCGTGTGACGAAACGATCCCGGAGTGTATATCTGCCCCCTGGGACGGAGGGTCGCCTGTGGGAATTTCCCGTCAGAAGAATGTAGGAGGATAAGGGCCGGGAACCCCCGGAGGCCCCCAGAGAAGTCAGTGATGGCAGTACCGTCCGGTGGTTCCCTGCACCAGGTCCCTTGCGGGACCGGTGGGGTATGCCCAACATGTAATATGCAGCAGCACTATAAATAACTTTCTTTCTATGCATTTCTATTATAATATATATTCAAAGGAAAAAGAAGGCTAATCACTGTTATATCTCCTTCATACCTCGAGGAATCCCCCAGGACCGCACCCCGGATCAGGGAACCAGGGAAGGTGAGGGATCCC
>JAJRDF010000160.1 GCA_028678555.1 Methanomicrobiales archaeon | reverse complement strand
GAGTTGAGGGCACGATACAACCTCACCCAGGAAGATCTCGCAAAAAAGGTCGGCGTGAGGAGAGAGACGATTCTCTTCATAGAGAAAGGTAACTACAATCCCTCTCTCAAACTGGCACACGATATCGCAAAAGTCCTCCAGACCACGATTGATGACCTCTTCATCTTTGAAGATACTTAAAAAAAGTTACCGGAACTGGATGCCCACATCCTTCATCCTGCTGTGGCGGGCGATGTTGAGGAGAAGGGGTGTCACGGCCTCGATCATGGGGGAGACCGCGAGCGGCCCTGCGTCGAACGCCTTCAGGTTCGGGACCGACTCCACCACCTGCCTCACCACCTGCTTCGCCTCCCCGTCATCGCCGCAGACGGCCACCGAGTAGTCCAGGGGCTCGTCCAGCGCACGCCACCGGTTGGCAGCCACGTTGTTGAAGGCGGTGCAGATCCGGGTACCGGGCGGGAGGAGTTTCTGCAGGAGGAGCGCCGCGGACCCCTCCGGCGGGGGGGCAAAGAAGAAGATATCTGCCTTCTGCAGGGGGTTCACCGGCGTCACGACGATCTTCTTCTCAAGGCCTGTGAGGGACGAGGCGGTGGGAGCCAGGTGGGTGAAGGGGATGGCCAGGATCACCACCTCCCCGTGGTCCACCGCCTCCTGGTTGGTGACGCCCCGGAGGATGCAGGGGGTCCCCCTCCCCCGGAGGATCCCCATGCACTCGGTGCTGGATGCCGACGCCTTCTCTGCCTCGCGGGACCCGATCACCACGTCGTGCCGTGGGCCCAGGCGCATGGCCAGCCCCTCACCGATCTCCCCCGTCCCGCCTACGATGCCGATCTTCACCTAGTCCACCAGCGGCTTCATCACGGTTTCCAGGGTCCCGGCGTCAGTAACGCCCTCGAACCGCCGGACCACCTTCCCGTCCTTCTCAATGACCAGGGTGGGCACCACGTGGATGTCGTACCGGTCCGCCAGGTCCATGTGGTTGTCCACGTCCACCTTCCTGACTTCGATGGACTCGCCCATCCGCTTCTTCAGGTCCTCGAGAATCGGGGTCTGGTACTTGCAGGGTCCGCACCAGTCCGCGTAAAAATCGATGATAACGGGTTTTCCCATGGATCCACCGGAGAAGGGTCCGCGGAAGGGGCAATAAATATTGTGATGGGGGCCTTCACCGGGAAAGGTGATGGGGGTTCACCGGGAGAGGATCGCCATGATGATCCTCCCGTAGGCCGGCCGGGTGACGAGGACCCCGATCAGGACGCCGATGATGGTGATGAAGGCAAAGCCCTTCAGGGTGGAGAGGTCCATCAGGATCAGCGGGAGCATGGCAATGATGACCGTGCCCGCGGCGACCAGGATGATAGCCACCGCCCTGTCCAGCCGCTTCCGGTACAGCGAGGGGGAGGGCACTCTTCCCTCATGGAGCACCTCGTCGGTGATCACCACCAGCTGGTCGATCCCCGTGCCCACGACGGCGATCAGCCCAGCGATGGCGGCCAGGTCCAGCTGCTGGATGAACGTGGCCACGCCCAGGAGAATCACCACCTCGGCCAGGTTCGTACCCATCATCGGGAGCACGATCAGGGGCTCCCGATACCGGTAGTAGACCACCAGGCCGACCGTAAGGATGGCGAACAACAGGGCCACGATGCTGGCCCACAGGTACTGCTCGCCCAGGGGTGCAGAGACTGAGCCGGACCCGGCCACCTTCACTTCGACCGGGAGCGCCCCGGCCCTCAGGTGGATCTCCAGCTGCTGCGCCTGTTCCAGTCCTGCCGACCCTTCACCAGTCGTAGCATAGAGCTGCCGGGTGGGCTGGGTCTGGAGAGAGCTCGCCAGATCCGCCGAGAGGGGTGCACTGTACACCGTTTTCCCATCCAGGATCATGGAGAGGTAGTGGTTCTCCGGATCGGTGGTGGCGCCGGTCCGGATGCAGGCATCCCGCAATGCCGCAGCACCCTCCTCTGAGAGGGAGAAGCTGACCCCCCAGATCTCGGTCCCTGGCTCCTTGGTCGGGACCCCCACCGCGGTGATGACGTCGCCGAAGAGGACGTGCTCTGTCTCGTTCCCGGTGGTCTGGACACGGATCTCGAACTTACCCTGCTGGGTCACGATCTCCCGGGCCGTCTGCATGTTGACACCGGCCAGCTCCACCCGGACATACTTGACCACGCTGGATCCCACCGGCGTGAGGAGGTTCACCCGGGCGTCCCGCGTGCCCAGGCTGTTGATCTTCTCCTCCAGGATCCTCTTCACCGTATCCGCCGTATTCTTGGAGACCCCCTCTTCATAGCTGGTCAGCGTCGCATTCACTTCAGGGAAGATCCGGGCCAGGTCATCACGGGTATAGTACTTCTGGATCTCCAGCTTCCCGTTCCCCAGATCATAGACCTGGGTGTCCAGCCGGTCCCGGAGGGCAAAGACCAGCTCATCCACACTGCCCGCGGTCTCGTACCCCACCACCTCGGCCCCGAACCCCATCTGGATCCAGGAGCCGCCCTGGAGGTCCAGCCCGAATTGCAGCCGGCTGGTGAGTTTCCCGTCCTCGACATGGGGGTAGATGGCCACGACCGAGAGGAAGACCAGGATGAGCATGAGCGCCACCCGCCAGTCCTTGAGGACCTCAGTCCAGCTGACCGGTTTCTCCGGGCGGGGCGTGGCCTGCCCCGGTTTCTCCGGGCGGGCGGATACCTGCCCCGGTTTCTCCTTCTTCGGGGGAGTCTGGCCGGTCTTCCCGGCCTGTGGGTCTGCCGCCTCCTTCTTCTTCGCGGGGCCCTTCTGCTTGCTCACGCGGACACCCCCTTCTTCTCCACGTACCAGCGCAGGATCGCCGCGTTCGTGATCCAGGTATTATAGATGTCGACGAAGAGGCCGATCAGGAGCACGGCCGCGATGTCCCGGATTACCGGGACGTTCAGGAGGGATGTGACCACCAGCATCGCGGCCACGGCAGCGATGGTAGTGGTGGTCATGATGATCCCGGTGTGGAACGCCCCCTCCAGTTTCTCCTTCAATACCCCCCGTCGTTTCAGCACCCGCATCGTGAGCAGCACATCACTGTCCACCGAGTACCCGATCAGCATGAGGAGGGCCGCCGTGGTTGCCAGGGTCAGGGGGATCCCGAAGATGGTCATCACCGCGGCCGTGGTTGCCATGTCGGCGAAGGCGCAGAGGATCACGGCGACAGACGGAACGAAAGTCCGGAAGGCGATGAAGACAAAGGCGGCCATGCCGAGGAAGGAGAAGAGGAGCGCGATCAGCGCCTGCCCCTGCAGCGTACTCCCGAAGATCTCGTCA
>JAJRDF010000048.1 GCA_028678555.1 Methanomicrobiales archaeon | reverse complement strand
CCAGGAGGAATGTCAGCACGATGAAGGCGATCCCGAAGACCCGGAACGTGTTCATGACCCCCGTGACCGCGATCAGGTAGCCGGCCAGGTTCGCCGTCACAAAGGCAGAGAAGCCGAAGCCCAGGAGGACCAGGCCCACGGCGAGGCCCCTTTTGTCGGGGAACCACCGGGCCGCCACCGCGACGGGGACGCCGTAGGCGATCCCAACCCCCAGGCCGCCCACGACCCCGTACACCAGGTACAGCTGCGAGACCGAGGTAACGGTGGAGGCCAGCAGCCACCCGAGGCCGGTGAGGAACCCGCCGATCATGGTCACTTTCCGGGGACCCAGGGTCTCGATGTACTTCCCGGTGAGGGGCATCGCGATGGCAAAGAAGGCAAGGAAGACCGAGAAGGGGAGCAGCACCTGGCTCGCGGTGACAGACTGACCAAGTTCGGTCGTGAAATAGGCGGTGAGGGGAGCGACAAAGACCGACCAGGAGTAGATCGTCCCCAGGCAGAGGTTGATGATCATACCGAGGAGAACGAGCACCCACCTCCCGGACTCCGCCTTCATGCCCATGATCTTCAGCGGTTCCATGGATCATCCCCGTCCTTTTCCTGCTGCTGTCCGCCCGCACGCGCAGAGAGCAGCAGGGGTCAGCCTCAAATCGTTCATGATTAATCATTTACATTCTGGTTTATGAATATTGCGATCCGGATGTGGGCTTCACCGTCATACTCTGGAGACCTCTTTTTCGGGAACTGCAGCGGGAGGGGTCAGGCCCCCTCCCGGCCCCTCCCCCGTGAGGACAGTGTCTCCAAGCCCTTTCACATACTCTCTCACTGCGTGTGGTATCAACCGATGGGGGGGGGCGCCCACGCGGCGGGGGGGACCGCAGGTCCCCCCCCTGGAGCGTCCCGGCAGTACATCTGAAAGACTGTGAAGTATTGCGGGAGAATGTAACAAAAAGGAATAAAGAGGATCTGCAGGCTCTAGAGCGCCCGGATCAGCGCTTCGCGGGTGAGGATCCCCATGAGCTTGCCTTTGTCCGTCACCGGGAGCGCCGATATCTGCTTCTGGAGCATGAGATCCACGGCGTTGGAGAGCGGCACCGTCCGCTCGGTGGCAATGACGGGCGCCTTCATGATGTCGCGGACGATCAGGTTCCGGATCCGTTGATCCTGGTACTTGGTGTCCACCACCTCGCGGAAGGCTGCAAGGGACCGGGCCACGTCCGTCTCGGTGACCATGCCAACGATGGAGCCGTTGTCGGTGACCACGAAGCGGTGAATCTTCTCGTCCAGCATCCGGCGCCGGAGGTGGACCACCCGCTCCTCGGACTGGATCGTGTAGGCCCGTTCCAGGAGGCCGTCCAGGTTCCCCTGGGGCCGCAGGACCTTCAGGAGGTCCCCGTACCCCACCTGTCCCACCAGGCGGTGGTTGGGGTCAAAGACCGCCACCAGCTTGTGATGCTGGAGGAGGGGCACGAGGATGTCCACTTCCTGGTCGGGATAGACCGAGGTGAAGTTGTCATCCGCGTAGCTGGCCACGTGGATCTTGGTGGGCGCGATGGCCACGTTCTTCCGGGATCCCAGCACCTCGGCGATGGCCCGGCGGGAGATGGTGCCGGTCACCTCGCCATTGGACGTGACCAGCAGGGGGTCGATACCCTCGTCCAGCATCTTGTCCAGTGCTTCAGTGATCGTTGCTGACTTGGCGATGGCCACAGGGCGGGCCATGATCTCCTTGACGGTTGTGTTCTTGTTCATTTTGCCACTTCCCGGATGATATCATCCCTTGTCACGATACCCTTCAGGTCTCTCCCCTCCACCACCACCACTGAGGTGATGTGGTGCTTCCGCATCAGGGCGACTGCGTCGGTAACAGAGGCACCTGGTGCGATAGTGATGACCGGCCGGGACATGATATCTTCAGCCACCGTGGAGACATCCCTCACGTAACGGTACTGCTTCCGGCCCCCACTCTCCTGCCTCCGGAGGACTGTCACGTCCTTTTCCGGAACCCCGATGGTCACATCGGTGTATTCAAAGAATGCGATGTTGGACTCGGTGATGATCCCGGCCAGGGTTCCGTCGTCGTTCACGACCACGATCCGGTCGTTTCGTTGCCGCATCAGGTCGATGATATGGTCCAGGGAGTGGTACCGGTTGGCGGTAACCGCATCCCCCATCATGTCCTTCGCGGTGTGGGGGAGGTGGTTCACCGATTCTGATTTCATGATATCGGACTTGGTAACAATCCCTGCGAGCGCTCCCTTATCCACCACCGGGAGGCCGCTGATATCCCGGGACTGCATCAGGGCTGCCACGTCCCTGATGGGGGTATCGGGCGCGACGGAAACGGGATCCGGGACCATGAGCACGTGTACCGGGATCCGATCGATGGGCCTCCGGCGCCAGACAGGATCGGTCTGCCGGAGCCGGTAGGCGATATCCTTCTTCGTGATGATGCCGGCGAGCCGGGTCCCCTCCATGATAGGGAGCCGGGAGATCTTGTGCTTCAGCATCAGGTTGCGGGCATGGGCCACCGTGTCCTGCGGGGTCACCACAAAGACCGGTTGTGTCATCACATCAGACGCGATCATTCGGTTCTCACCTCCGGGAGAATGCCTTCACGAGATCGAATTCCGTGATGAGGCCCACGAGACGCGCATCCTCGATGACGGGGAGGGATCCCACGTTCTTCTGGAGCATCTCCCGGGCGGCCTCGTTCAGGGACCGGTCGGGGCTGATGGTGGAGAGGTCTCCCGAGACCAGCGTCCGGACCGGGAGCGCCATCACCTCGGCCACGTTGCCGGTCACCAGCTTCTCGAAGACAGCACCGGTGCCCAGGTACTTCATGACGTCTGTCGCGGTGATGATGCCGAAGAGCACGTCGTCCTTTACCACGGGGAGGCGCCGGAACCGGTTCCCGATCATCTGGCGCGTGGCTGCCCCGATGGGGCTCTCCGGGGAGGTGACCGTGAGGGCCGTGGACATCACCTCTTCGACGGTCGTGGACCGCTTCTCGCTGGTGAGGACCTTCATCACGTCCCGCTCGGTGACGATCCCCTCCAGGATCCCTTCGCCGTTCACAATGGGGAGTCCCCCGACTTTCTTCCCGACGATGAGATCGGCCACCGCCTGGATGCGGGCATCCCCGCTGACAGTCACCACCTGGGTGGTCATGATCTCCCGGACCGACTCGTTGATGGCAGCCAGCAGGTTGCCCGCGTGCTTCTTCTGCACCAGGTTGTACCGGCTGCCCCCGCCCATCAGGTCGATGATGTCGCCGGCGGTCACGATCCCGCGGAGCTGGCGTGTGCCCGCATCGGTGACCGGGAGCCTCCGGAACCCGCATCCGGTCATCTTCTCGATGGCCCCCATGATGCTCGACGTGGGCGGGATCGAGACCACTGTCCGGGTGGCGATGGCCATCACCTCCCCCTCACGTTCTGCAATCCTTGACTCGAAACTGACCGGGCCCCGGTCGAGCTTACCGGGCATCTTCAGCAGCCGGTCTCCCCCCTTGGTGATACGGTTCTCGCGGTGCATGGATCCACCTCCTCCCTTCTCCTACTCCTTCACCTGAAGCCCTTTCAACACGTCGTGCCGGTCGATGATCCCCACGAGCACACTGCCTTCCAGGACCGGCATCCGGGAGATATCATGCTTCACCAGCCGCTCAGCGGCAGCCGATGCCCGTTCCTGGGGTGCGACGGTGATGATCTGGGTGATCATGACCTCCTCCACGGGAATGGTGTCGGCCTGGCCGAGTGCCTTCCGAACCCGGCCGGCATTGAGGAGATCCCGGCGGGACACGATTCCTGCCAGCTTCTTTTTCCGCAGGACAGGGAACGCGGTGAAGCCGCTCTCCATGATCAGGCTGTGGATCCGGGTGACGGGATCCCCTTCCTGACAGGTCACCACCTTCCGGGTCATGTGGTCGGCCACGGTCCCCCGGATCTCGTTCCGGGTGATCAGGATGGGGAAGATCTCGGAGAGAAGCACCCCCCCCATGATGATCCCGTCGGGACCCACGACGGCCGCACTGTCCGTGTTTGCCTCCCGGATCACGCGGGCCACCTGCTCCAGGGAGTCCTCCGGTGCCACGCGGGGGGCTTCCTTCAGGTAGCCTTCCACCGTGACGTTGGACCGCGTGTCCGTGATCCGGAGGGCATCGGTGATATCCAGGTAGCCCCTGAGCCGTTTCTTCCCGTCATATACGTACAGTTCCCGGTACGTGTCGTCCCGGAGCATCTTCCGGGCCTTTGTCAGGTGATCGGTGAGTGCGAGGCTGGGAACCGGTGTCATCACGTCCTGGGCAGTCCTCATGTGAGGCGGTCCTCCTCGCGGCACGAGGGGCAGATCATGACGTCTTCGACACGGCGCAGGTCATCCGACATCCTGCCGCAGCGCCCGCAGACGCCCATCTCCACCAGATCTTCCCGGTTCACGGCGATCATCTCCGCCATGATCTCGTTCATCTCGCTCGTGGCGCTGAGGATATCCCGCACGGTGACGATCCCGACCACCTTCTTCTTCTCCACGACGGGGAGTCTGCGCACGCTCTTCTTCACCATCAGCTGCGCGGCGTCCCCCACGGTCTTGTCTGCGGTGATGGTGATGAGCGGCGAGGACATCACCTCGTGTACCTTCACGCTTCCCGGCTTCAGGTCCTTCGCCACCACTTTCCAGGCAAAGTCCTCTTCCGTGACGATGCCGATGGGAAGGTTCTTGCGGAGCACGATGCAGCTGCCCACCTTCTCCCGCCGCATGACAGCGGCAGCTTCCGCCACCGATGCCTCGGCATCGATGGTGGCGGGAGGGGTGTGCATGACCTCTCTCAGGGGAACGCGTGTTTCAAATCTCATGGTGTGTCACCCGATTCCCGGTCCAGCCTCCCTGCACAGGGAGTCCCGGACCGGGGCCGGAAAATTTTCCATTCCTACTATGTCAAGGGGGTATAAAAGAATTCTTCCGGCGTGGCGAAAAAGAGGGGAAAATCTCCCGAAAAACCGGTACAGGCGCGGGACAGAACCATTAATATCGGGAGGGGGAGATTTTGTACAGCGCAACCTCTCGCGCTGCATGGGGAGAACGGATGAGTTTCCTAGTAAAGACAAAGAAGAAGCTCTCGCGGTTTTTAAAGGTCTTCTTCAAGAAGCGGAGGGCGAGAATCGGCATCTACGGCCCCCCGAATGCAGGAAAAACAACCCTGGCAAACCGGATCGTCCGGGACTGGACCGGTGATGCCATGGGGCCGGTAAGCGAGATCCCGCACGAGACCCGGAGGGCACGCCGGAAGGAGAACATCACCATCACCGGCCTGAACGGGAACTCGGTGGATATCGACATTGTGGACACGCCGGGGGTCACCACCAAGATCGATTACCGGGAGTTCATGGAGTACGGCCTCGAAAAGGACGAGGCCGTGAAGAGGGCGCGGGAGGCAACGGAGGGTGTCGCCGAGGCCATGCACTGGCTCCGGGAGGACATCGACGGGGTCATCTACATGCTGGACTCGACGCTGGACCCGTTCCTGCAGGTGAACATCATGATGGTGGGGATCATCGAGAGCCGGAAGCTCCCGGTGATCATCGTCGCCAACAAGATCGACCTCCCCGATGCCTCTCCCGGGAGGATCAAGTCCGCCTTCCCCCAGCACCCGGTCGTCTCCATCTCCAGCCTGGAAGGGTCCAATGTGGAGCAGCTCTACGAACAGATGGCGGAACTCTTCGGGTGAGGGGCCATGATGCAGGGTATCCAGATCGACCTCATCTCCGAGGAACGCCTCGCGCGCCTGACCCCCATGGAGAAGATCCGGCTCATCCTGGACGACGTGAAGCAGGGGAACATCGTGGTCCTGGAGAAGGGCCTGGCCCCCGAGGAGGCCTCCCGCCTCATCGAGGTGACCATGATGGAGATATCCCCGGACGGTTTTTCCGGGATCGAGATGGAGACCTACCCGGCGAAGGAAGCGGGTGCCGGTCTCTCCGGCCTCATCTCCCGCATCTCGGGGAGGCAGCCCGGCTCGCGCCTCACGGTCATCGGGCCGGCCAACCAGCTCAGGATGATCCGGAAGGACAAGGATCTCATCAGCGCATGGATCTCTTCCAGGTGAAGGGATGCCCCACAAGTGCACCAGGTGCGGCAGGGAGTTCGAGGACGGGTCCACGGAGATCCTGAAGGGGTGCCCCAGCTGCGGGGGCAAGAAGTTCCTCTACGTCAGCCACGACGAGCGGCACCGGGACGTGCTGGAAGAGAAGTCCATCTCCCAGATCGCCGAGGAGACGAAGAGGGAGGTGCTGGAGGTGGCCCCGCCTACCGAAGGGGCCGGCCCCGAGGTGCACCGGCGCGTGGAGTCCGTCCGGATCATGGGGCCCGGATCCTACGAGCTGAACCTGGAGAAGATGGCCGAGTCCGATGAAGTGGTCATCGGGATCGGCAAGGAAGGAAAGTATGCCGTGGACATCGTCTCCATGATGAAGCCCGTGAAGAAACTGAAGAAGAAGCCCAGGGTGAAGAAGAAGGAGAAGGGCAAGGGGAAGGGCTGAAGCCCTGGGAACTGTTTTTTCCTCCTCCTGGTGGTGGCTGTTTACCGGCTTTGGAGGATAGCCCTGCCAAGGAAGTTCCCGTGTAATCCGCGGGTTCAGTCCCATCATCTCGCATACATTGTTAAACCGCAACAACCAACAGGTAAGCCGTAATGGGCTCCGTGGTGTGGTGACGTGAGCGAAAAGATTCACTGGGCGGACGTGGTGGCGGGGGAGGTGCCCCGGGACATGGTGCACCGGGTGGCCACCGGGATCACCCCTTCCGGGCCGATCCATATCGGCAACATGCGGGAGGTGCTTACCGGTGACATGGCGTACAAGGCCCTCCGGGACCGCGGGGTGACGGCAGAGCTCCTCTACGTGGCCGATGACTTTGATCCCCTCCGGAAGGTATACCCCTTCCTCCCGGAGAGCTACGCGGAGTACGTGGGCCGGTCCATCTCCGATATCCCCTGCCCCTGCGGGGAGCACAAGAGCTATGCCGACCATTTCCTGACACCGTTCCTCTCTGCACTGAAGGACCTGGATATCAGACCGCGGGTGATCTTTGCCAGGGATGAGTACCGGGCCGGAACCTTCACGAAGGAGATCGCTGCGGCGCTCCTCCATACCGCCGAGATCCGGCGGATTCTGGAGCGGGTGTCGGGCCGGACCCTCCCCGCGGACTGGTCCCCCTTTTACCCGGTCTGCAGTGTCTGCAACAAAATCAGCCCCGCCAGGATCCTGGAACACCATGAGACACACCACACGGTCCGTTACCGCTGTTCCTGCGGGAACGAGGGTACCGCCGACTATGCGAAGGGGGAGGGGAAGCTGGTCTGGCGGGTGGACTGGCCCATGCGGTGGGCCCACTTCGGGATCACCATCGAGCCCTTCGGGAAGGACCATGCCACGGCGGGGGGTTCCTTTGATACGGGGAAAGAGATCGTGCGGAAGGTGTACCACCATGATCCCCCCCACCCGGTGGTGTACGAGTGGATCAGCCTGAAGGGCAGGGGCGCCATGCACTCGTCCAAGGGCGTGGTCGTCACCATCAACGAGATGCTGGAGATCGTGCCGCCGGACGTCCTCCGGTACCTGATCGCCCGGTCCAAGCCGGAGAAGGCCATCGACTTTGATCCCGGGATGGGGCTCACCTCCCTGATCGATGAGTATGACCGGGTCTCCCACGAGGGGACCAGCCGGGAGTTCCAGCTCTCACAGATCGCGTCGGTGCCCACCCGGATCCCCTTCCGGCACATGGTGACCGTGGTCCAGGTGGCGCGGGATGACCGGGGCCTGTTCCAGTGCCTGGCCCGGAGCGGGTACGACATCTCCCGCACCGAGGATATCCTGGCCCAGGCGGGAAGGGTCAGGGCGTGGCTCCGGAAATACGCCCCCGACCAGGTGAAGTTCTCGGTGAAGGACCAGCTCCCGGCCCGGATGAGGGAGCTCTCCCGGAAGGACCTGGAAACCCTGCGCTCCTACACCGAGTTCCTGGAGCGGATGGACGGCTGGGGGGCCGAGGCGATCCACAACGGCGTGTACCAGGTGGCGAAGGAGGTGGGGGTGGACCCGAAACAGATCTTCGAGGCGGTCTACCTGGCGTTCCTTGGGCAGCACCGCGGGCCGCGCCTCGGGTGGTTCCTGGAAGCCCTTGGCCGGGAACCGGTGCTGGGCCGGCTCCGCGAGGCCGGGATCCTCTGTGTATAGCCGCGGGTGCGAGCTCTGCCACCAGGGGGCGAAGATGGTCCTCTTCGTGACCGGAAGGTGCAACCGGGGCTGCTGGTACTGCCCCATCTCCGGTGAACGGAACGGGGGGGATGCCCTCTTTGCCAATGACCGGAAGGTGGCACGGGAGGAGGAGATCCTGGTTGAAGGCGAGGCCATGTCGGCCCTGGGCTCCAGCATCACCGGCGGCGAGCCCTTCCTGGTCCCGGATCGGGTGGTCCGGATCTGCCGGATCTTGAAGGGGCACTTCGGGAAGGAACACCACATCCACCTCTACACGGGCATGGCCCCAGGGCCGGAGACCCTTGAACCCCTCCGGGGCCTGCTGGATGAGATCCGGCTGCACCCGCCCGAGGACCACTGGCCATCCATCCTGGAGAGCCCGTATCTCAGATCCGTGAAGGCGGCACGGGAGATGGGCTTTACTGCCGGCTTCGAGGTACCGTCGCTTCCCGGGCTGGACCACCTGATCCCCGCCCTTCCCCACCTGGACTTCCTGAA
>JAJRDF010000047.1 GCA_028678555.1 Methanomicrobiales archaeon | reverse complement strand
CTCCACCTACCTGGGATACAGCAGCTCCTACGTGAAGCAGGCCCAGTCCATCAAGGCCTCAGGTACCGGGATTACCAAGATCGCCGTGTCCCTGGCCCGGAAGGGCAATCCCACCCTGCCCATCACGGTCCGGCTGCGGTCCTCGCTGAAGGGTGCTGACCTTGCCACGGCCACCATCACTCCTGCCATGGTCACTTCCACCAGCTCCTCCAGCCCCGTATGGGTGGAGGTATCTGTTGACCGGCAGGGGATCCTCACTGCGGGGAGCCCCCTGTACGTCGTGCTGGATACCGGCACCTATGACCTGAGGAACTACTACTACGTCCCGCTGAACTCCCGGAATCCCTATGCCGATGGAAATCACTACCGGGGGACCAGTTTCTACACCAACTCTGCCTCCGACATGCTGCTGAAGGTCTGGTTCACCTGACGGCGGGCCCGGGAACCAATCCTTTTTTCCCTCGTTCTTTGCCGTGATCACCGTGATCCTCCGGCTGAAGGTATGCCCCTGCCGGCAGGCCCATTCCCCTGCGTCCTGTGCACCGTAACCGGCCCTATCCTTTATCGTGCTCTGAGGTGAGGGGGGTAATCAGGGATGGCGGATGAAAGATAAGGTTGTGGGGACAGGCGAGGCAGTGCTGGTACTGCCCCCCCAGCTCTTCCGGGACCACCCGCAGCTCCGGAAGGACCTGCCGGTGTATCTCGTGGAGGCGGGCCGGTACTTCTCGGCGTTCCGGTTCCACCGGCAGAAGCTGATCCTGCACCGGGCGACGATGCAGGCGTACCGGGAGCGGCTGGAGCGGGAAAAGTACCGGGTGACGTACCTGGACCATGCCACCGCAGGGACGGTTCCCGCGATGCTGGATGTCCTGAAGGGGCAGGGCATCGGACGGGTCCACTTCACCGACCCCTGCGACCAGCCCCTGGAGGGGGAGATCCTCCGGGAGGCTGCGGCCCGGGGGATAGACCCGGTGGTGGGCGAGACCCCCCTTTTCCTCCTGGACCGGAAAGAGGTGATGCAGTACTTTTCCCATCTCTCCCGCTACTCCCTGACGCAGTTCTACGTGGCCCGCCGGAAGGCAACGGGTATTCTCATGGAGGACGGGAAACCCCGGGGCGGGCGGTGGACCTTCGACACCTCCAACCGGGAGCCCCTGCCCCGCGGCCTCTCGCCACCGCCAATTCCGGAGATCGCTGATACCGGATACGTCCATGAAGCACGGACCTATGTGAAGGAGCATTTCCCCCACGCGCCCGGCGACGACACCCCCTTCCCCTGGCCGGTGACCCACGGGGATGCCGAGATCTGGCTCCGTGACTTCCTTGAACACAGGCTGGCCTTCTTCGGCACCTACGAGGACGCCATCCACAGGGACGAGCCCTACCTCTTTCACTCGCTCCTTTCTCCCCTCCTCAACATCGGGCTCCTCACCCCGAAGCAGGTGGTGAATGCCACCCTCGCGCACGCAGCGGAGCACGACGTGCCCCTGAACTCGCTGGAGGGGTTCATCCGGCAGATGATCGGGTGGCGGGAGTTCATCCGGGCGGTCTACGTGGTGGCAGGGGAACGGCAGCGGAAGAGCAACTTCTGGGGCTACACAAAGGGGCTGCCCCCCTCGCTCTACACGGCCAGCACCGGGGTCCTCCCCGTGGACGACGTGATCCGGCGGGTGTACCGGAACGGATTTGCCCACCACATCGAGCGGCTGATGGTTCTCGGGAACTTCATGCTCCTTTCCGGCATCCACCCCGACGACGTGTACCGCTGGTTCATGGAGCTCTTCGTGGACTCCTACGACTGGGTGATGGTGCCTAACGTGTTTGGCATGTCCCAGTACGCCGACGGCGGCCTCATGAACACGAAGCCCTACATCTCCGGTTCCAACTACCTGCGCCGGATGTCCAATTATCCCGAAGGGGACTGGTGCCCCGTCTGGGACGGCCTCTTCTGGCGGTTCGTGGACGTGCACCGGCAGGTGCTGGCGAAAAATCCCCGGACGATCATGATGGTAAAGACCTGGGAGCACCTGAAGCCTGACGTGCGGAAAGCGCACCGGGAGGCGGCGGAGGAGTTCCTGCGGCGGTTCCACGGCGGGATGTGAGGCTGCGTGAACACGATTCGGCTCTCCGCGGCCACTCACCACCGTCCCCTCAGGTCTCGCTACCGGACTTCTCACCCGTCACAACCGATGCGGCTGGCTGGGGGCTGCAAGAGCTTGGCGACCTATCTTCATGAGGGTGGGAACGGGAGAGGGCTCCGCCCCCTCCCGTCACCGTAGTGAGGATGTCGGTTCTGTGTCGGTTTACACCGAATCGAAATGATATCTGGTCTCACCCCAGCACCCTCAGCAGGAGAGAGATGCAGGGCGGGATCAGGAGGTTGTCGTCCACCGGTGCGACGAGCTCAATCAGGCCGGCGATCACGGCTATCACGAGGGCCTGCGCGGGAGGCACGACCAGGAGGAGCACAAGGAAGGCAGCGGTAATCCCGGCACCGGTTCCCTCGACGGACTTCCCGTTGAAGATCCGGTGTTTCCCGTACCGGAGCCCGGCTATTGTGGCAACCCCGTCCAGGACCGCGAGGGCAACAATCGCCGGGATCACCACTTCCGGTTCGAAGAAGAAGAGGCAGACAAAGGCCGAGAAGACGAAGAGGAGCGCCCCCTTCCCGGGGAGGACGTTCTCCCGTTCCATGGCATTCACCAGTGGTGATATCCCGTGAATATAGTGGCCCCGGGAGAGGGCATCGGAGATGAGGAACCCGAAGAAGAGAGCTATCACCATGATGGCGAGCATCGGTTCCCTGGGGATGAATGCGATGGCAGCGGCGATGCCGAGACCGATGAACAGATGCGCGAGCTTCCGCAGGGTCTCATCCATGGAGAGAATGTGGTGGGACGGGGATAGTAAGGGTTCCGGTCCGGGCCGGGGACCATCACCGCCTTACTCCGCCTCGGTGATCACCTTCACGACCCGGCCGTCCTTGAAGAGGGAGATCCGGCCCCCGCTCTGGGAGACCACGATACCCACGGAGCGGGTCTCCTGGGTGATCCCGGCCACCGAGGCATGGCGGGTGCCGAGGCCTTTCGGCACTGCGGCAGCACTCGTGTCGATGGTGATGTACCGGCCCCCGGCCCAGACCACTCCGTCGCCGCTCACGACAAACGCCCCGTCCAGCTGGGCCAGCTCCTTGATCGTCTCCCGTAGGCCGGAACTCGTGATCATCCGGGCTTCCCGCGGATGCCCCTCGAAGGGATTCAGGATCAGCTGCCGGGAACGGGCCAGCACGTTCTGCGTGTCCCCGAGGACAAAGGTGGTCCCCACCGGTTTTCCCTCCCTTCCTTCGCGGGAGATCTCGGCCGCGATCTCGTAGACCGCGTCAAAGACCGGTTCCTGGATGTCGGTCCCGTCAATGATGGCCTTCTTCCAGGGGGCGATGGTGATGCTCACCTCCTTCACGTCCAGCTTCCGGTCGGTGATATCGTTCCCGATGGAGAGCATCTCCACGAGCCGGCCCGTCTCGTCCCGGATCGCCTTGTTGGTCCAGGCAATCCAGACCCGTTCGCCGGACTTCTTCATGTTCTCGTTGACGTTCACCTCGAAGTCCTCGGGCTTCTGCATCACCTCCCTCACCATCGTCGCCAGGTCCCGGCCGGTCCGTGATCGCTCCGGGAGGATCGTCCCGAGGACCGGCTTCCCCACGATCTCGTCAGAGGTATAGCCGAAGAACGTCTCCCCGAACCGGTTGATGAACCGGACGGTTCCCTGGGGGTCCAGCCGGAGGATGATGCTGTGGGCGTTGTCGATCAGGTCCTGGTAGCGCAGCTCGCTCCTGCGCAGCAGGTTCTCGATCCTGTGGTACTCGGTCATGTCCCTGCCCACGATGATATGCCCCTGCGAGGGGTCTTCCGGGTCTACCGGCCGGGACTGGATGTGGCAGCTGAGCAGTGATCCGTCCCTCCGCTTCACCTGCGTCTCGATTGATCCCCAGCCGAACTCATCCCGGGTCCCGAAGAGCCCGGTATCGATCCGCCGGTGCTCCTTCTCGCCTGACATGAACTCCACCGGGTCCCTCCCGATCAGCTCCCCGTCCCGGTAGCCCAGCATGGTATGGAACGGGTGGTTGGCCCAGACGATCATGTGCTCCCGGATGACAGAGACCGCCATTGGGGAAGCATTGAGTACTGCCTCCAGGATCCCGTTCTCCTGGCGGAGGTTCTCCTCCCTGCGCCACCGGCCGGCCAGGGCCCGGAGGGTCCCGGTGAAGCTGGCCCAGGCCTCCAGGGAGTCAGGCAGTCCGTCCAGGACCAGGTCTGCCCCGTGGAGATACGCGTGGTCCAGTGCATTCCGGTCTGCCCCGTCGGCCACCATGACGACGGGGATCCCTGATCCCGAGGACCGGATCTCCTCCAGCAGCCGGATTCCTCCGGTTCCGTCCCTGCCGAACCGGGCGAGTACCAGGTCTGCGTCGCCCTCCGCGAGGCGGGCCCGGGCATCAGCGGCGGTTCCGGCCGGAACAACCGGCAGATCCCCCGCCCGTGAGGCTATTGTCCGGAATATCTCGAAGAAACCGTGGCGATCGTCCAGAAGGAGGATGGTGACCATGCAGCTTCGTATTTCCATGGGGTGTGCGGGGGCATGAGCCTTGCTGGTGGGGCGGCATCCCTTCATGCAGGAGGGAGCATCCTGTCTTTGGGAAGGCGGTAGGACGGGCCCCCTCCCGATCCCTCCCCTATGAGGATATCCGATCCCTGCCGGTTTTCCCGTCGCAAAGGAGATGGAAGGCCGGTGTGGCCGAATAACTTTCTCAGAAAGAAAGAGGATGTCAGAGGTCTGGCCGGACCTTCAGCGCTTCTCCCAGGAGCTTCACCGACATCTCGATGTCCCGGAGGTCCACCACCTCGACCGGCGAGTGGATGTAGCGGACCGGGACGCTGATCACCGTGGAGGGGATGCCGGCCCGGACCAGGTGGATGGCGCTCGCGTCCGTGGTGCCGCCGTGGCCCACCTCCAGCTGGTAGGGGATTTTCTTCCTGTCAGCAACAGACCGGAGCCAGGCCACCATCCGGCGGTCGGCGATGAGCCCCCGTCCGCTGGCGTCCGAGACGGTGATGGCAGGACCCTTGCCCATCACGAGACAGGAGTCCTTCTTTTTGATCTCCGGGTGGTCCCCCGGGAAGGTGACGTCCGTCGCAATGGCGCAGTCCGGCTCCAGTTCAAAGGCGCTGGTCCGGGCACCCTTGGCACCCACCTCCTCCTGCGCCGTGAAGACGGCGTAGACCGTGTGCCGGGTGTCCAACTGCTGCAGGGTCCGGGCCAGGAGCACGCACCCGACCCGGTTATCGAAGGCCTTGCCCGTGACCCGGCGGTAGCCCAGGTCCGCCAGCTCCCGGTCTATCGTGACCGGGGTGCCGATCTCGATACCCAGGCGGGCCACCTCCTTCAGGTTCGAGGCTCCCACGTCAATGAACATCTCCTCGGTCTTCAGGCCCTTCTTCCGCTCCTCCTCGGTCATGGCGTGGGGCGGTTTCCCCCCGATGACACCGTGCACAGGCCCCTTGCTGCCATGGAGGATCACCCGCTGCGCCGAGAGGACCGGTGCATACCACCCGCCGAAGGTGACGAACCGGAGGAACCCCCTCTCGTCGATATAGTTCACCATGAGCCCGATCTCGTCGGTATGGGCAGCCAGCATCACCGAGAGGTCCCTGCCGTTCTTTACGGCCACCAGGTTGCCCATCCGGTCGGTCCGGACCTCGTCCACGTGGTCCCGGATCTCGGCACGGATCACGTCGTGGACGTTCCCTTCGCTCCCCGAGACCCCGTGGGCGTCCGCGAACTTACGGAGGAGCGATTTCTCGCCCGTCACTCCGCCACCGCCTTCCCGATCCGGTGGATGGCCTCTGCGATGGTCTCACGGCTGACTGCGTAGCAGAGCCGGGCATGACCCGGGGCATTCTTCCCGAAAGCATCACCGGGCACGATCACCACACCCCTGTGGAGGATCCTGTTCGTCAGCTCCCGGCCGAAGGGCACGAACATGTAGAAGGCCCCCTCAGGAATGGGGAAGTAGATGCCCATGCGGGTGAATCCCTCGTACATCATGTCCCGGCGGGCCTGGTACTCCCGCCGCATCTCCGCCACCGAGGACTGGTCGCCGGTGTAAGCAGCGACGGCCGCGTACTGGGCGATGGAGGTGGCGCAGGCCTGGCAGTACTGGTGGACCTTCACGGCCTGATCCACCACCTCTTGGGTTGCGGCAAAGAACCCGATGCGCCAGCCGGTCATGGCATAGGTTTTGCTGGCGGCGTTCACGGTGATGACGTTCTCCCCGAACCGGGCGGCCGGCACGTGGCGCCGGCCATAGACCAGGTGCTCGTACACCTCGTCGGAGATGACGGTGACGCCCCGGTCGGCGGCGTACTCCACCAGCGCCCGGATGGATTCCTCCGGCTCCACGGCACCCGTCGGGTTGGATGGGCTGTTCAGCACCATGACACTGGCCCCATCCATCAGTTCCTTTGCCTTCTCCACGTCCGTGTGCATGGAGGAGTCCGGTGGCATCCCCACCGGGACGCCCCCCGCGATGGACGCCAGCGCCGCATAAGAGACGAAGCCGGGGTCCGGGACAAGCACCCGGTCCCCCTCCCGGACCAGGACCTGCATCAGCAGGTGGAGGGCCTCGCTGCCCCCTGCCGTCACCAGGATCTCCTCGGGCCTATGGGAGAGGCCGTTCTCCCGGCGGAGCTTGTCGCAGATGGCGGCCCGGAGCTCCGGGATGCCGGCATTGGGCGTGTAGCCGGTCTTCCCCTCCTGGAGTGCCCTCACCGCCGCCTCCTTGATGTGCGCCGGGGTGTCGAAGTCCGGCTGGCCCAGGCCCAGGTTCACGGCCCCCGGCCCGGCCGCCTCAAAGATCCTGCGGATGCCCGAACCCTCGATACCCATGACACGTTCCGAAAATCTCACAAACGATTCCTCCCCTGCATCCCGTTCTCACTCAATGTTCACGTGCCTGCCCCGGAGCTGCTCCACGTCGGTCTTCGTGATCTCCATGAGCCGGGAGATGACCGCGTCGGCGAAGATCATGGCAGCGGTCTCAAAGAGAGTGCCCAATGGGGCGAAGGACTTGTGCTCACCCATCATCTGCCGGATCTCGAACTCGGCCGCGTCGTCCCTTACCGCGTCCCGCTGGCTCTCCACGAGGACGATGCAGTCGGCGATCCGGCCGATGCGGGACTCCTTCCGGGACGTGATCAGGCAGATCCTGGTCCCGATCCCCTTCGCCGTTTCCGTGAGGTCCGCCATCGTCTTGGTCTCGCCCGAGCCAGAGAAGACGACGATGACATCCCCCCGTCCCAGGGCGGGTGTGATTGTCTCTCCCACGACGTAGGACTGCAAGCCCAGATGCATCAGGCGCATGGCAAAGGCCTTGGCCACCAGGCCGGATCGGCCGGCACCCATCACGTAGATCCGCTTTGCCCCCAGGAGCTCCCTGAGAAAAGACTCCACCTCGTCGTCTGAGATGGTGTTCGCGATGGCCCGGATCTTGGAGGCCATGAGAAGCATCATGTCCTGTACCGGGTGGTTTTTCATACGTTCCCGGCCAGATATTCATCTTCGGAATACATCATCCTATCGCACCGTTTCTCGGCAGATTGCGGGCGGTTTCTCCTGCGGGAGCCTCCGGCGTTGCGGGCTGGGGAGGGCCGAACCCATCAGCCGGGGCATACCTTTATCCTGACCCTCCCCGCACCTCTCTCCATCATGCCCCCGGAGATCACCGATCCGGCACTTCTCTCCGCCATCATGGACGCCCAGCAGGAGGAGATCACCGAACATGCCATCTACTCAGGCCTGGCCCGGATCACCGCGGAACCCCACAACCGGCAGGTGCTGGAGAAAACGGCCACCGTCGAGTATCAGCACTACGAATACTGGAAACGGCTGACCGGGAAAGACCTGGCTCCGGAACGGCTCCGGGTGACGTTCTTTCTCCTGATATGCCGGGTCCTGGGGATAACCTTCGGGATCAAGCTGCTGGAGCGGGGGGAGCGTCGGATCCAGCAGGTGTACCGGGACCTGTCGGTGAAGATCCCGGACCTGGAGCGGATCCTGCAGGATGAGAAGGATCACGAGCGGGAGCTGATCGGCCTCATCGACGAGGAACGGCTGAAATACACCGGTTCGGTGGTCCTGGGTCTGAACGACGCCCTGGTCGAGCTGACCGGCGCCCTGGCGGGCTTCACTTTTGCCCTCCAGAATGCACAGATCATCGCGGTAGCCGGGCTCATCACCGGGATCGCCGCCGCCTTCTCCATGGCTGCCGCCGAGTACCTTTCCACCAAGTCGGAGGGGGGCGGGAAGGATCCAATCCGTGCCGCCATGTATACGGGGATAGCCTATATAATCACGGTGATGGTCCTGATCGCGCCGTTCCTGCTCCTGTCCAATCTGTACGTCTCCCTGGCCGTGACCCTCGTGATCGCGCTCCTCGTGATCCTCTTCTTCTCGTACTACATCTCGGTGGCCCGGGACCTGTCGTTCCGGAAGCGCTTCCTGGAGATGGCGGGGATCAGCCTGGGGGTGGCCGCACTCTCCTTCCTGATGGGGATCCTGGTCCGGACGTTCCTGGGTGTGAATATCTGAGGGGTGGCCGAAGGTTTTCTCCCGGCGTGGAGCGGCTATCCTCTCGTGAGGGGTGGGGTCGGGAGGGGGCTCTGCCCCCTCCCGTCGCCCTCCCCCGATGAGGATAGACCCGTCATGTCAGTATCAACCTCCGGAAATTCTTTTC
>JAJRDF010000159.1 GCA_028678555.1 Methanomicrobiales archaeon | reverse complement strand
GGCACCGGAGGCGGGCATCCGGAGGATCCCGATCCCTGCCACCGTGGTCTGCATCCGTTCCCATCCGGTCCCCCCAACCAGGAACCGTCTCAGATCGTCTCCTGAGTTCATGACAGGCGGCTCCTCCGGCCTTCCCCATGAACCCGGGCCGTGCGGGGGATGAAAGTGGAGGTTCCAGGAGACTGGGTGAAACCGGCAGGGCGAAGCACTGTGGGATGTGGGAACGCCAGGTTCAACCAGATGAACGTCTCACCATGTAGGCATCGCAGACAGAAACGCCGGTTTCCTCCACCCTCAGCGGGAGGGGAGCACGCCCCCTCCCGGTCCCTCCCCCGTGTGGATAGACCGCCAAGTCGGTTCGTGAGACCTGTTGGATCACGATTTCCCACTACGCCGACGGGGGGACGCCCACGCGGCGGGGGGCGGAGCGTCAGCGGAGCCTCCCCGGAGCGTCTCACCAAAAATATGCATATTCGGTAGCAACATCCTGGGAGAATGGCCAGTTCCGACGTTGAAGATCAACCATGACCATCTTCGGGTCCGACACCGTGGATCGGCCGCCTTCATATCCCGGCATGGTGGATATTCCCTGAGAGAGGTGCGAAGGTATGCCGGCTGATACTCCATCCGGGAGTGGTTACCGCAAGTCCCTCGGCCTCATTGAGCTGGTCTCGCTGGGGGTCGGCGGGACCATCGGCTCAGGTATCTTCGTGGTACCGGCGATTGCAGCCGCGCTGCTCGGATCCCTCTCATTCCTGGCATGGCTCGTGGTTGCGATCTCTGCCACGTGTGTCATGCTCTGCCTGGCCTGGACCTCGGCGGAGTGGAGGGGCACGGGCGCCTTCTCTGCCATCTTCCGGAGGGTTTTCGGCCCCCGGGCCTCGCTGGCCCTGGTCCTCTGCTACCTGGTCTCCTCCCTCTTTGGCACCGCCACCATTGCAGCAGGCATCGGGCAGTACCTGGCCTTCTTCGGGATTCCCTGGATCCTCCCTGCCGAGATCGGGATCATCCTGATCCTGCTGGCCATCAACCTGCGGGGAATCCTCCTCTCCGGGAAGACCGAGATCATCCTCACAATCCTGAAGGTCGTCCCCCTCGTGGCCATCATCCTGCTTCTCCTGCCGTTCATCCGGGTGGAGAACTTCCTCCCCTCCGTCCCCTTCACCCTTCCGGCCTTCGCCGCGACGATGGTGATCGTGTACTGGCCGTTCACCGGTTTTGAGATCAGCGCCATTCCCGTGGACGAGACTCGGGACCCGTCCCTCATCAATCGGGCGCTTTTCCTTGTGATGACTATCGTGATCCTGATCTATCTGTCGCTGAACCTGGCCCTGATAGGTTCGGTCGGTTCCGAAATCCTGGCCTCCTCACCTGCACCCGTGGCAGAGGCCGCGTCCCTCATCGTGCCATGGTCAGGACCCGTCGTGGCCCTGGTGGGGATCATCGCGATGCTCTCGGCCATGAACGCGTACATCATCGGTACCTCACGTGTGGTCCAGAACCTGGCGGAAGGGCACGGTATCGGGATCCTGGCCGGCCTGGGTGGACAGGGTACTCCCGTTCCCGCGCTCATCCTTGCATGCCTGGTGCCCGCCTTCCTCCTCCTCTTCTCCAACCGGTTCAGCACCCTGGCCGGGATCTCGGTGATCACGACACTCCTCCCGTACCTGGGCATCTGCATCGCTGCCGCAGTCCTCCTCAGGAGCGGGAAGGCACGGGCGGTGGCGGCCCTGGGGGGCGCAACAACGGTTCTCATCCTGGTACTGGCCCTTGCGATATGACGAGCAGGGCAGAAGAAATGCCGCATCATCGGCGATACAACGACGGCTCATCTTATCCTCAGGGGGGGGTGGGTCCGGGAGGGGGCCCGGCGCCCCCCCCCGTCACAAATCCCGGAAAAAGACCGGTTGTCCGAGAACAGACCTGTACCCTGATCAGAAGAAAAACAGGTTCAATCCGTAAGAAAAACGGCGGCCGCGATGACGGTGGTCCACTTGCCGTACTTCTCGCCCTGGGCGGACTGGCAGATGTGGGTGGTCCGGATGATCTTCCCGCTGGCCTTGTAGATCAGCTCCCGCTCCTCCCACGCCTGGTCCGGGTCAAACTCGATCCCCAGCGTGGTCGCGAGCATCGTCGCCGCCAGGTCCTCGGCGTACTCCCCGCTCTTCTCATCCGTTTCGCCGAAGGCATGGTGTTCGGAGAGGTACCCGTACTCCTCGTTGGCCTTGGGGCGGGCGAGGCCGATGGCGGCGGAGATGAGCCGGTTCGGCTCGTTCGTCTCGTTCCGGGCCATCACGCAGTAGGCGATCTGCCCGGGCTGGAGCTCCTTCAGGCCGTCCTCTGTGGAGATCTGGCGGCAGTTGGGCGGAAAAATGCTGGAGACGTGTACGAGATTGCACTTCTCGATCCCCGCCTTCCGGAGGGCCAGTTCGAACGAAGCCAGCTTGTCTTTATTGATTCCGACACCTTTTGTGAAGAATATTCTCGTCGGGACTATCATTATCCATTCTTTTTTCGCCCCCACGATTTTAAAGATATGGATCCCGTAGGGGAGTCCATAAACCGGGCCGAATTACCGCCCATCCGCGGGGACGGGGGCTGCTGCTTCCTTCCTCTGCTGGCCGGGAACCCTCTTCCCGCCTGCGGAGCCAATATGAGGACTGGATGCACACGTCGTACCCGGAGGTTTCGGGCGTGACAGAGATCGGAAGTGCGGTGCGGAACGGACGGGAGGAACTGGCGCGTGGCATGCGCGCGCTCTCGGGGGCGCTGCAGCATCCGGAGACCGCGTACCACCTCCCCATTGCCTTTGCCCTGACCGGGATCGCGGTCCATGATGCCGGGGGGGCACGGGATGCGTACGGGAAGGCGGGGAACCACCCCCTGGTGGCGGCCGAGGCCCTGCGGGCAGCCAGGATCATGGCGCAGGGGCCGGACCCCTCTCCCTTCACCGGCTTTGTTCCGGATACCGTGATCCGGAAACTGGGCTACACGCTCGTGGACGGCTCCATCCTCGGCATGGCGCTGCTCGTGGGTACCCCCCAGAGCGCGGATGCGGCCTCGGCCATCGCGCGGGAGCTCCAGGAGAAGTACATGCTCACCTTCCTGGCCGGACCCGTGATACCGGTCCTCTCGAAGGCGGGGGTGAAGGTGGGGCTGGACTACCGGCTGGTGCCCCTGGGCTCCACTGCCGATGCCGGCGTCCACTTCGCCGATATCCTGGCCCGGGTGGCCATGATGTTCGGGGGCGTCGCTCCTGGCGATGCGGGGAGGCTCGTGGCCTATGCAAAGGAGCGTGCACGGGCCTTTGTCGTTGCCTTTCC
>JAJRDF010000046.1 GCA_028678555.1 Methanomicrobiales archaeon | reverse complement strand
GCCCCCTGGAAGAAGGTACTGGACTGGAACTACCCCTATGCCAAGTGGTTCGTGGACGGGAAGCTGAACATCACCTACAACTGCCTGGACCGGCACGTCTACAACCACCGGAAGAACAAGGTGGCATTCATCTGGCGGGGCGAGGACGGCGAGGAGCGGATCTACACCTACCACAAGCTCTACCAGGAGACGATGCGGTTTGCGAACGGCCTGAAGCGGCTGGGCGTGGGGAAGGGCGACAAGGTCTGCATCTACATGCCCATGATCCCCGAGCAGATGGTGGCCATGCTCGCCTGCGCCCGGATCGGGGCCGTCCACACCGTGGTCTTCGGGGGCTTCGGGGTCACCGCGCTGAACTACCGGATCAACGATGCCGAGGCCAAGGTGGTCATCACCGCCGACATCGGGTTCCGCCGGGGAAAGACGATCCCGTTAAAGACCCTCGTCGAGGAGGCCATTATCAATGCACCTACCGTCGAGCGGGTCGTGGTCCTGCGCCGGAAGGAGCCGAAGGTGGAGATCCACTCGGGGATTGAGATCGACTTCTATGACCTGATGGAGGGGGTCGAGCCCATCTGCCCGCCGGAGGTGATGGACGCCGAGGACCCGCTCTACATCCTGTATACCAGCGGGTCCACGGGGACCCCCAAGGGAGTCATCCACACCTGCGGCGGGTACATGGTGGGCACCTACTACACCACTAAGGCCGTCTTTGACCTGAAGGAGGACGACATCTACTGGTGCACGGCAGACGTGGGATGGGTTACCGGCCACTCCTACATCCTGTACGGGCCCCTTGCCGCCGGCGCCACGGTCTTCTTCGGCGAGGTCGTTCCCGATTACCCGGACGCCGGGGCTTTCTGGAAGCTGGTCCAGGACGTGGGGGTCACGATCTTCTACACCGCCCCCACCGCGATCCGGATGTTTATGAAGATGGGGGAACAGTGGCCCACCAAATATAATCTCTCCTCCCTCCGGATCCTGGGCTCCGTCGGAGAGCCCCTGAACCCCGAGGCCTTTGAGTGGTACTACCGGGTCATCGGGAAGAGCAAGATCCCCATCGTGGACACCTGGTGGCAGACCGAGACAGGCATGCAGATGATCACCACCTTTGTCGGGGAAAGGATGCGGCCCGGTTTTGCGGGAAAGGGGATCCCTGGGGTCATTGTCGACGTCGTGGACAAGCACGGGAAACCGGTGAAGCCCAAGACCCTCGGGTTCCTGGTGATCCGCAACCCCTGGCCTGCCATGTTCCGCACCATCCTGAAGAACGACGAGCGGTACCGCAAGTACTGGGAGACCATCCCGGACTGGTACACGGCAGGTGACCTGGCCGTGAAAGGGGATGACGGCTATATCATGATCCTGGGGAGGGCGGACGACATCATCATCGTGTCCGGCCATAACATCGGCACCGCCGAGGTGGAGAGCGCGCTCGTCTCCCACCAGTCCGTGGCCGAGGCGGCGGTCATCGGGAAGCCCGACCCGATGAAGGGGAACCTCATCAAGGCCTTCGTCATCCTGAAGCTGGGGCAGAAGCCCACGGAGAAGCTGACCCATGACCTGACCTACCACGTGCGCATGACGCTCGGCCCCATCGCCATGCCCTCTGAGATCGAGTACGTGGACAAGCTGCCCAAGACCCGGAGCGGCAAGATCATGCGCCGGGTGCTGAAGGCCAAGGAGCTGGGGATGGACCCGGGGGACATCTCCACGCTCGAGGAATAAACCCATTCTTTTTATATACCCCCCTGTGACACTTTATAAACATGAAAGGCAGACCCGAGGACTCCCTGAAGATCGAAAATATCGTTGCATCCGCGAAGGTCAGCGATTTTCTTGACCTGCCCACCCTCGCGTCCAAGATCAAGGATGCGGAATACAACAAGAAGCGGTTTCCCGGCGTCGTGCTCCGCATGCAGGACCCCAAGATCGCTGCCCTTGTCTTTGGCAGCGGCAAGGTCGTCCTCACGGGAGCCAAGTCCATTGATTCCCTCTCCCGCGGGCTGGATATCCTGGGCAACCAGCTCCGGGAGCTGAACATCTCCATCCCGGATACGCTCACCTATAAAATCCAGAACATCGTCACCTCCGCGGACCTGGGCGCACCCATCAACCTGAACAAGATCGCGGTGGGGTTCAACCTGGAGATGATCGAGTACGAGCCGGAGCAGTTCCCGGGCCTCGTGTACCGCCTGGAGGAGCCGAAGGTGGTGGTCCTCCTCTTCGGGTCAGGGAAACTGATCATCACCGGCGGGAAGCAGCCGGACGATGCCAAGAAGGCAGTCCAGAAGATCCTCTCGGACCTGAAGAATCTGGGGCTGATTTAAAGAGATACTGGCCATCGGACGGCCCATCATCCCCCTTTTTCCGGGCCACCGACGGAAGATAGAGAGAATAATATAAAGACATCCACTATTTTTATATCTCCATAAAAACAATAGATTTGTTCAGGGAAGCGACCGGCACCACAACGGGGAACCCTGATGCGGCAGGATAAAGTGCTCTATTTCACCGAGAAAGAGGAGGAGTTCACCAGTCTTCTCATGGGACTCGGCCTCAAGCGCAACGTGGCCAAGGTACTCGTGTACCTGGCAAACACCCGCGAATCCACCTCGCGCGATATCGAGCGCGGCACCGACCTCCGCCAGCCTGAGGTCTCCATCGCCATGCGGTACCTGACCGAGTGCGGCTGGGTGAGGGCGCGGGAGTCCAAGGCGGAGTCCAAGGGGCGCCCTGTCAAGATCTATGAGCTGGGCCGGCCCATCGGCGAGATCATGGACAGCATCGAGAAGGATAAAAAGAAAGAGGCCAAGACCCAGCTGGACCTGATCCAGAAGCTCCGGGACCACATCTCATAGGACCCGGGCGTCCCCCTTTTCCCCCCCCACCACCACCGACGTCTTTTTTGTATAGGCCGTGAAGAGACCGGTGCAGATGACACCCGGTATCATGGTCACCGCGCGCTCCAGTTCCTCGGGCCTGGAGATCTGACTGAACTCCGCATCCACGATAATGCCTCCGTTGTCCGAGATCACCGGGCCGTCCTTTGCCACCCCTTCCCGCACCACCGGTACCGCCCCCAGGAATCTCAGGGATGCGAGGACAGGGGCCAGGGCAAACGGGAGCACCTCCGTGGGAACCACCCCGTGGAGCTGTTCCACCAGCTTGGCACTATCCACCACGATGACGAGCCGTTGTGCCGCTGCGGCCACGATCTTCTCCCGTGTGAGGGCTGCCCCCCGGCCCTTGATCAGGCGTTTCTTCCGGTCCACCTGGTCAGCCCCGTCGATGGTGATATCCGGGGCCGGGTGATCATCCAGGGTAGTGAGCGGGATCCCAAGGTCCCTCGCCCGGATCGCGGTCTGCACGGAGGTGGGGATGCCCTGGATCCGGAGCCCTTCGCTCTGCCGTGCCGCGAGACCTTCCATCGCGAACTTCACGGTGGAACCGGTCCCCAGGCCCACCACCATGCCATCCTCCACCATCTCCGCCGCCCGTGCCCCAGCCGCCCGCTTTGCCCGGAGGGCCCCCTCCTTCTCCATCACATGGATCATCGCCGCCGCGCCCTGATAAAGATGAAGGCTTCGCCCCCGCCGCCCCTCATGCGGCTGATTTCGATCATCGTCCTTTGTCGGTTTTCCCCATGTGATGTGTACTGGTGGGACGCTCCTGGGGGGCTGCCCCCCCCCCGCCACGTGGGCATCCCCCCGCGGTTGGCTGGAACGCCAGTCAGTTTTCGGACCACAACTCAGGCTATCCTCTTGTCGGGGGGAGGGCCCGGGAGGGGGCAGAGCCCCCTCCCGTCATTCCAGGAAAGGATTGCTCAAAAGACCGACAGGTCCCGCCCCTGAAAAGACGTGCGATGTTAGGTCCGCAGTTAAAACAGTCCCCTGAGCGTGTCGTAAGCGCCGAAGGCAGTACAGTCAAGGGTGACGGGCGTCACCGAGATGTTCCCCTTCCGGATGGCATGGACGTCGGTCCCCTCCTCGGCATCCTCCACCAGGGGGCCGTTGATCCAGTAGTAGGGTCTCCCCCGGGGGTCCAGGCGCTGCTCGACACCGGTATGGAAGAGCTTGTGGGCCAGGCGCGTGATCTCGTACCCCCCATTCACCCGGGAGGGGATGTTCACGTTGATCACGTCCAGGCCCTTCGGGAACCCGCGGGAGAGGACCCGCTGCACCACGTCCCTCACCACCCGCTGGGCATCGGCAAAGGACCGCTGTGACTGGCGGGGGTCATCGAACTTGTCCCCCTGGTCCTCCACCTGGAGGGAGAAGGCGATGGCCGGTGTCCCCTGGTTGGAGGCTTCCAGCGCTGCCCCCACGGTCCCCGAGGTCATCACCGATTCGAAGGAGAGGTTCTCCCCGATGTTGATCCCGCTCACGACGAGCACCGGGTGGATGGGGAGGGCGTAGAGACCGATAATCACCGCATCGGTGGGCTTCCCCCCCACGGCGATGGCCTTCACCCCTTCCAGCTTCACCTCGTGGACCCGGATGGGTTCAAAGATGGAGATGGACCGCCCCACGGCGCTCTGCTGCGCGGCGGGGGCCACGATGCTGACGTCAGCGATGGGCTCCAGCGCCTGGTACGCTGCCCAGAGCCCTGCGGAGTATACCCCGTCATCATTGGTGAGCAGGATCGCAGGCTTCATCTTCTCCAAGAGGTGTGCCGGGCAGGGATATGAGGGGATCGGTCGGGTATGCAGCGGGAGATTTCAAATTGATCACGAATGATGAAACCTGTATCCCCCGCTATCGTTCGGCGATAACCGACATGGATCGTCCATCCTCATCGGGGGAGGGCGACGGGAGGGGGCAGAGCCCCCTCCCGGTCCCACCCCCGTGAGGATACCTGCTCCAAATCGGTTCCCCCGATGTCCTTCCATCCTCAGGTTCACTTCAGATCCGTGTCGTTTCACCCCCTCCCGATCGTTATCCTCATCACTTCCGCGGCCGGACCCTGTACCCATGCGGGTGCTGCTGGCCGAATACACGCGCTTCCATGACCCGGCTCTCGCCGCCGAAGGGGAAGCCATGCTCCGGGTGCTGGCCGGATCCTTCCGGCGGTGCGGGCACGAGGTGACGACCCTGGAGAAGGGCGACTTTGCCGCCGAGCTGGAGCGCCTCGCCCCTTCGGCTGATGCCGGTCTCGTCATTGCCCCGGACCACCTGATGGCCGACTTCACCCAGATCCTGGAAGGGCACACCCACAACCTGGGCTGCGGCAGCATGGTGGCGGCGGTCTGCGCCAACAAGAGGCTCACCGGGAAGATCCTCTCCCGGCAGGGAATCGACACCCCCGCGGAAGTGACCTCGGGAAGAAAGGTGGTGAAACCGATCACCGGTTGCGGGGCCGTCGGGGTCAGGATCACGGAAGATCCCCCGGGCAGAGACGAGATGGGTCAGGAGCTCCTGGAGGGGGATCACCTCTCCGTCTCTTTGCTGGGGCCCCATGTCATCGGCGAGGCCTGCCTGTACTATGATCCTGGACCGCCCCTCGTTCTGGCCCTGAACCGGCAGGATGTCCGCATTGAGGGAGGAAGGTTCTCCTACCACGGGGGTGAAACCCCGGCAGACCACCCGCGCCGGGAGGAGATCCTGGAAGTGGCGAAGAAGACCGTGAAGGTGCTGGGCTGCCAGGGTTATGTGGGCGTGGACCTGGTCTGCGCCGACCGGATCACGGTGGTGGATGTGAACCCCCGCATCACCACCAGCCTGATCGGGATCGCCGCGGTGATGGAAGAGGAGATCGCGGAGCTGCTGGACCATGGCTCCCAGGGCCGGCTGCCCCCGCAGGTGCACCTGAAAGGGCGGGTGCGGTTCTCGAAGAACGGGGAGGTGACTTCCCTTTGATCGGCATCGATGTGGGCGGGGCCAACCTGAAGCTGGTGGGCGGGGACGGCGCCATCGTCCACTACTGCCCCCTCTGGGAGGACGCTTCGCTTGAGGACCTGCTTGGCGTGTATCGTGGACAGCATAACGATACCGCAGCGGCAGTGGTGATGAGCGGCGAACTGGCCGACTGTTTCCGGACGAAGATGGAGGGGATCACGTGGATCGTGGACTCGGTCCGGAAGGCATTCCCGGATGCCCTGTTCTATGGGACCGACGGCAGGTTCCATGACCGGGCCGTCCCGCAGCTGGCCGCAGCCAACTGGCTCGCCGCGGCAGACTGGCTGCGGGGGGAACACTCCGATGCAGTCTGGGTGGACATGGGGTCCACCACCACCGATATCATCCCGCTGGGGAACTTCGACGGGCTTCTGGGCCTCACCGACTTCCAGCGGCTCCAGCGCGGGTACCTGGTCTACACGGGGCTCCTGCGGACCCCCATCGCCATGCAGCTGGCCTCCGTCACCCTCCGGGGGAAGCCCACCCCCCTCGCTGCCGAGCACTTTGCCATCGCGGCAGATGCCTACCTGGTCCTCGGGGAAATCTCGACGGTGGATTACACCTGCGACACTCCGGACCGGGGGGAGAAGACCGTTGAGGGATCGCTGCGCCGGTTGAGCCGGGTGGTCTGCGCGGACCTGGACGAGGTCCGGGCTGAGGGCGCGAAGGAGGTGGCACGGCAGTTCCGGGATGCCCAGCTCCATGCCATCCGGCGCGCGGTCGCTGCCGCGAAGAAGACCGGAGGCGTCCGCGAAGTGATCGTCTCAGGTATCGGTTCGCCGCTCCTGGCCCGGGAGCTTCCGGCTACCGATCTCCGGGAATCCCTGGGACCTGTCGCAGATGCCCTGCCGGCCCATGCGGTCCGGGAGGTGGCGTTACGGACCGTTGGCTCATCTCCGCGCTGATCCTGGCCGGGTCCCTGGCCGTGACCGCGGTCTCACTCGCGCTCGGGTTCCCGTTCTTCTTCCTCTTCCTCTTCATCCCGGTGATCCCTCTCCTCGGCAGGAGACGTCAGGTGCGCCGGTGCCCGGCATGCGGGTGGGAGACCGAAGGAGAGGAGCGCTTCTGCCCCTGGGACGGGACCCCCCTCCCGCCCGAGCCCTGACAGGCGGAGGGACGAGACGGGGAGCACCAGGCCCAGGACCCCGCTGGCCGGGATGGGGCCGAAATCCCGGCCGGCATACTGGCGGATGGTCCCCCGGTCCACCGCGATCCCCATCTCGAGGAGGATCTCTTCCGTCCGGTGGAACGGGTACGTCTGGGAGAGGACCACGCAGAGGTCAACCACGGGGGTCCCGAAGCGGGTGTCGGGGTAGAAGGGCTCATCGGCGTATATGAGCTGGTCACAGCGCCGGCACCGGAACCGGTGAACCATGACATGGATCGTCTGCGCTTCCCCCGATTCCCGCAGGACCACGAACCGCTTCCGCTTGATGTCATGGGGCCGGACCGGTCCGCCGCAGCAGGGACAGACATCCCTGCGCGAGTAGTGGAGACCGTCAAAGCCCCGGAGTCCCTCCCTGATGAGTTCCGGAAAGAGGGGCGGCAGGGGGACCCGTTTCATCCGCGCACCCCAGTCACAGGTTCATTATCCATACTTGACTTCGTTCGATTGTTAGGGTTCATCCCGACGATCAGTACCCGGTTTTCCACCGATAATAATCAATTTTTCGCTCCAAAACGGTACCCTTAAATAACGATCCCGATCCACCCTGAGATGTCCGAGGTTAGACTATGGACGTGAAGTATGTACCCACCACATGCCCGTACTGCGGTACGGGGTGTGGTTTCAACCTCGTGGTGAAAGACGGGAAGGCGGTGGGCGTTGCCCCGTGGCACCGGAGCCCGGTGAACGACGGCAAGGTCTGCCCCAAGGGCAACTATGCCCACGAGTTCATTCACAGCGAGGACCGGCTGACAAAGCCGCTGATCAAGAAGGATGGCAAGTTCGTGGAGGCCACCTGGGACGAGGCCTACGACCTGATCGTGAAGAAGTTCAAGTCGTACAAGCCTGAGGAGATGGCATGCCTCTCCTCTGCTCGGGTCTCCAACGAAGAGAACTACCTGATGCAGAAGTTCGCGAGGGCGGTGCTGAAGACCCCGAACGTGGACCACTGCGCACGGCTCTGTCACGCATCGACAGTCGTGGGACTGGCCGGTACCTTCGGGTCCGGGGCCATGACCCAGTCCATCGGGGATATCGCGCAGGCCAAGAGCATCTTCATTCTCGGGTCCAACACCTTTGAGCAGCACCCGCTCATCGGGCGCCGCGTGATGCAGGCCAAGAGGAACGGGGCCAAGCTGATCTACGCAGACCCGCGCCTGACGGCCACCGGGAAGCAGGCAGACCTGTACCTGCCCTTCTACTCGGGAACAGACGTGGCCATTCTCAACGGCCTGATGCAGCAGATCATCAAGAACGGATGGGAGAACAAGGAGTTCATCGAGAAGCGGACGAAGGACTTTGACAAGCTCAAGGCCGTCGTGATGAAGCCCGAGTACAGCCTGGAGAACGTCTCCAAGATCTCGGGGATCCCGGCCAAGGATCTCGCCACCGCAGCGGAATGGATCGCAAAGAGCGGTGCGAACGCGATCCTGTACTCCATGGGTATCACCCAGCACACCACCGGCGTGGACAACGTGAAGTCAGTGGCCAACCTCCAGATGATCACGGGCAACCTGGGGAGGCCCGGGACCGGCGTCTGTGCCCTCCGTGGCCAGAACAACGTGCAGGGCGCCTGCGACATGGGGGCGCTCCCCAACGTGTACTCCGGCTACCAGGCCGTCATTGTCCCCGAGAACAAGAAGAAGATGACGGACGCCTGGGGCACCGAGCTGGCCGAGGGTAAGGTGGGCTACACGGTCACTGACATGATCAACATCCTGGCCGACAAGCCCGGCACCCTGAAGTGCCTGTACATCATGGGCGAGAACCCGATGCTCTCAGACCCGGACCTCC
>JAJRDF010000158.1 GCA_028678555.1 Methanomicrobiales archaeon | reverse complement strand
CCGATGGTATAGCCCAGCTCCTTCAGCCGGTACCGGTAGGGAAGGTGACGGTCAAAGGGATCAAAGCAGCGGGTGGCCAGGGAGTGCTGGATCTTCCGGAACATATAGCCGAATACGAAGAGGTACCGGGCCATCATCCCGAGGGTCAGGGAGAACTCCGGGGGAAGGCCCATCCGGGAAGCCCCCTCCAGCAGGTCCTGCATCCGGGTGGTGGAGGAGAGGAGGATGATGAAAGAGATCGAGACCACGAACTTGACGAACAGGATCAGGGCAAACTCCACGGACTCGGCATAGATGTGAATGCCATCAAAGAGGGTGAACACCACATGAAACTCTTCGTAGTACGGATTGGTGAGAAAGATCTGGAAGAGGATGACGATCCCCCAGAGCGGGAGAATCAGGGCGAGGCGCTGGAAGTAGATTCTGGGATGGAGACCTGAAATGCCCCAGAGGACGGCACAGAAGAGGAGGAGCATGAGACCCACGGAATAGACCGCGGTGGAGTACGGGACTGCGACGATGGCGATGATGGCGGCGAAGGTGACGAGGATCTTCACCCGGGCGTCCAGCCGGTGAACGGGGCTGTCCCGGTAGGCATGCTTCTCAATGAAGAAAAGATCCTCGATCATGGTTTCTTCCCGTACGCCTCCCGCAGGGCCTGCTCGGCCTGGGCATAGGTGTAGGCCATCCGGACCGGGATACCGTCGTCCCTGAGGGATCGGATCAGACGGGGGAGGACCGGGACATCCAGCCGGACGGATGCCAGGAGCTCGGGCTGGGCAAACACCTCCTCCACCGTCCCCTGGGCCACGAACCGGCCCTTCGCCATGACGTACAGGTAGTCCGCCACCTCCGGAATCACCGAGACATCGTGGGTGGAGAAGATGACGGTCATCCCGAATTTCCGCGAGAGGTTGTTGACCACGTCGATGAGTTCCCGGATTCCCCGGGGATCGAGCCCTGCCGTGGGCTCATCCAGCACGAGCACTTCCGGTTCCATGGCGATGATCCCGGCGATGGCCACCCGTTTCTTCTCACCCCCGGAGAGGTGGTGGGGAACCCGGTGGGCCAGGTCCTCGATCCCCACGAGCGTGAGGGCCTCGTGCACCCGGTGGTGGACTGTCTCCCCGTCGAGGCCCAGGTTCATCGGCCCGAACGCCACATCCTGTTCGACGGTGGGGGAGAAGATCTGGTCATCCGGGTTCTGGAAGACCAGCCCCACGAACTTGCGCACCTCCCTCAGGTTCTGTTTGGTAATCGGCTCCCCCCGGATCAGCACCTGCCCCGAGGTCGGGGTGAAGATCCCGTTGAAGCACTTGAAGAGCGTTGACTTGCCGGCACCGTTCGCGCCGATGACGGCGATGCGGGAGTTCCGCGGGGCGACGAAGTTCAGCGAGTGGAGGGCGGTGACGTTCCCCGGGTAGACGTAACAGAGATCGCGGGTCTCGATCAGGTGCATGGCAGTGACTTCCCTTCTCAGGTCAGGTTCATGGAAATGAGGATGGACACGTCATTTCGCGGGACGCGCCATAAGGCGGGAGATACCGTAGATCAGGAGGACCATGAGGAGGATCCCTCCGGAGAGCGCAAGGATCTCACCGGGTTTCCCCCAGGCATCCCCCAGCGAATAGTCCGGAAGGAGGGATTCGAAGGTGAACCGCCCTGCCACGTCTTCGCGGACCTCGGCATCAGGCGGTGTGTCGCCGGTGAGGGTCTTATCCCCCTGGACCACGAGGGCCGTTGACTCCAGCCCGTCGGGTGCCGGGGATGCCAGATAGACAGCCCCGATCGCGATCAGGATCGCGAGCACAATCCCCGCGGCCACCAACCTCCGGGAGTCCATTATGCGGTCACCTCGTTGGAAATATTCACGATATCCGGCCTCACCGACGCGATCAGCCGGAGCGCCACGACCGTGATACCACCCTCGATGATCCCGATGAGGGCATGGTACAGCCCCATGGCCACCAGGCCCAGATTGAGCGGGAAGGTTCCCGCGATCCAGAGCTCCACCACTGCGGCGAGGGCCGGGATCACGCATGCGAGCCACCCCGCCGCAAAGGCCGAGAGGTTCACGCGTCTCGTAGCCGCCAGGAGGCCATGATAGCTGTAATAGCCAACGAATCCCCCGATGACCCCCATATTCAGGATGTTGACCCCCATGGTGGTGATACCCCCGTCACCGAAGATGACTCCCTGGACGATCAGGACCAGGGAAAGGATGAAGACCGCGGCAAAGGGGGAGCCCAGCACGATGGCGGCGAGCGCCCCGCCCACCAGGTGGCCGCTGGTCCCCAGGGCAACCGGCAGGTTGAAGGCCTGGATGACAAAGATACCGGCCGCAAGGATGGCCACCAGGGGCACCTTGGTCTCGTCCATCTCCTGACGTACCCATCGCAGGGAGAGGGCGATGAAGACCAGAGCGATCGCCCAGTAGATGATCCCCTGGGGAATGGGCATGAAGGCGTCGGGGATGTGCATGCGTTACCGGCATACAGTATTACATCATTGCATAAAAGTATTACGAATTCGACCTGAAGAGATGTTATGTAAGAATTGTTCGTATGCCTGATCGCAGCAGTATGCCGGCCGCCCGGATCACCCGGGGATTGGTGAGCAGGTGCCGGGCCAGGGCTGCCGGCCGGTCCATGTCTCCCTGACGGACGATGGTCTCCGTGATCTCGGAATCACGGAGGGCAGAGAGGACCGCATCTATCTCCGACGGGGTCATCCTCTGGCGGATCTGCAGCAGGTGCCACCCGATCTCCAGCTCCCGGCCGAAGTCCTCCTTCCACCGTTGCTCGTAAGCCGCCAGGTCCCGGTCCCGGAAGGTTTCCTGTTCGCAGCACTCCGCCGCCACCGCGGCCGCGTGGAGCGCGGACCGTACCCCGGTGTAGATGCCCCCGCCGGAGGTGGGCTTCACCAGGCCGGCGGCATCCCCCACGAGGAGGGTCCGGTGGCCATAGGTCCGTTCTGCCGGGCCCATTGGGATGGCCCCGCTCACCAGGTCCAGGCAGGAGCCGGTGTGATCTCCCAGGAACCGGTCGAACCGCTCCTTCACGTCACTGCACCCGGCCAGGCCGATCCGGGCCCGGCCATTCCCCGCCGGGATTATCCAGCCGAAAAAGTCCGGGGATGCGTGGGGGTAAATCTGCACCATCTCCCTCTCACCGGCCCACAGCACCTCTGCCTGCAGGGCCGGGAGTACCACCCGCGGCCGGGGGAGGCCCCGCATCCGCCCCACCGCCGACCGGACCCCGTCGGCCGCGATCAGGAGACGAAACGGGATCTCGCCCCTCCCGGAAGCCCCGCGGGTAAGCACGGCGTGCCCGGAGAGGCCACAGACAGTGGTTTTCAGCAGAA
>JAJRDF010000045.1 GCA_028678555.1 Methanomicrobiales archaeon | reverse complement strand
ATCAGCTTCACCGGGAACCGGGCCCGGAGCCCCCGGACACTGGAGTGGGCCAGCGGGATCTCGATCCTTGTGGACTCCACGTACACGATGACCAGGAAGATGATGATGGTGGTGATAAACGCAATCATGTCGGCCGTGAAGTACTGCAGGTAGCTGGCCCCGTCCAGCCCGATGGCCACGGCGCGGGGGAAGAATCCCACGGGGTACTGGTCGGCCACCGCCTCCCACGAGATCAGGCCGGTCACGATGGACCGGGAGATCCCGGCAATGATGAAGAGCCCCACACCGGACCCGATCCCCCACTTGGTGACCACCTCGTCCAGGAAGAAGATGATCAACCCCCCGATGCAGAGCTGCAGGAAGATGAGGAACGAGACGATGGCAGTGTTGCCCCCGAAGAGCGCATTGGCCACGGCCGGATCCGGGATCATGAAGCCGCCGAGTATGTTCGGGATCGCCTCCACCACGATCATGACAAAGATCAGGAGCTTCTGGAGGCCCATGTACATGACCTGGCCTCTCTCTTCGCTGGTGTCGATGGGGAGGATATCAGCCCCCTTCAGGAGCTGGAGCACGATGGATGCCGTGACGATGGGACCGATCCCCAGGTGGATGATGGACCCGCTCTCGCCGGCGAGAAGTGCCCGCCAGTACTGGAAGATATCCTGGGATGCGGGGGAGAGGCCGAAGATGGGGACGTTGGAGAGGAAGAAATAGATAATGAGGATTCCTGCGGTCCAAAGGAGCTTGTTCTTGAAGTGGACATGCCCCTCCGGGGTCCGTACGGCCGGCATCGCTGCCAGCAGCGGTTCAAGCCTGTCCAGTGTGGCACCCATGGTCCCTCCGTGGCAGGGACGGATCAGGCAACCAGGGCCTGGCCACCCTGCTCCTCGATCTTCCGCTTTGCCGCCTCAGAGAAGGCCCGGGCCTGGATATTCAGCGCACGGGTGACCCGGCCCTGGCCCAGGATCTTGTCGATACCGATGGCGCCGGCATCCAGGGCGATGGCCTTCCCCTCCTTCTTCGCAATCCCCTGCGAGAGGAGGGAGTCCACCATGAGGTCCAGCGTGCCCAGGTCCATCGCTTCCACATCAGAGGGCGTGGGGTTGTGGAAGCCGTTCTTGCCATACGTCTTCCCCTGCATGTAATAGCGCACGAAATGGTGCTTGCAGCCCCCGGCATGGCCGCGGCCGCCCCTGCTGCCCCCGCCGCGCCGGTTCTTGTGGGTCCCGCCGCCGCAGGTGCGGGAACCCCGGTACTTGGATCGCTTGTTCACGGGCATCGCGTCACCTCATCCTGTACAGAAGGGTATTGATCTCGGACCCATAATAACCCAGGGCCCCGCCCTGCTGGAAGGTTCTCTTCAGCGTGCGGAATCCCTTCCGCGGGGGGTGGAGGCGGATCACGGGTTTTAACCCCGGGATATCCCGGAGGGTGGCCTCGCCCCGGGAGAGGGCTGCCGCGTACTCGGCGATGGACGGGTACGGCGAGTGCGTCTTCACGTACTCGTCGGTGAGGGGCCGGTTGCCGATGAGCCTGCCCCTGGTCGCGAGGATCGTCTCCAGCACCGCCGCGTCAACCTCGCCGTAGGCGATGAAGTCCTTCACCTTGCGGATCATGCCCAGGTACTCAGGGGTATCGGGCACGATGACGCAGTGGTTGATGTGGTGGAGCCGGAGCATCTCCAGCGTATCCCTGATCTCGCGGCGGGTCTTCACCAGGCCCCGGACCTGCACGACGGCGTACATCACGGTACCCTCCGCGTGGTTTTCCGGATCATGTTGGTCTCCCGCAGCGCCTCGTAGGTGGCCTTGGCAAAGTTGATGGTGGTACGGGTGTTCCCTGACGAGAAGGTCCAGACATCCTTGATGCCGGCCAGGGCCAGCACCTTCTTCCCGATGTCGCCCGTCACCAGGCCGATACCCTGGGGTGCCGGCTTCAGCGTCACCCGGACGGACCCGGCCTTCCCCGTCACTTCCATGGGGATGGAGTGGGTCTGGCTGCAGCCGCATTCCCAGCTCCCGCAGCCCCGGTTCACCTTGATCAGGTTCGTCTTCGCGTCCTTGATGGCCTTCGTGATGGCGTTCCCGACCTGGGCGTCCTTGCCCTGTCCGAACCCGATGTAGCCGTTGCGGTTGCCCACCACGACCACGGTCCGGAACTTGACCCGGCGCCCCGAGTCGGTCATCCGCTGCACCATGGTGATATCCAGGACCTCGTCCTCCATGTCAGGGAGGAACGTGTCCACGATCTCTGACTCCTTGATGGGCTTGCCGCTCTCCAGCACCTCGTCGATGGAGGTGATCTCGCCCTTGGCCACCATCTTCCCGAGGCCGGTGAGCGGTTTCCATTCCTCGATTACGGCCGCCATCTTACTTCATCTCCTTCAGGATCGCCGCTGCGACCTGATCCACCTGTATTGCAAGGTCCCCGGCCCTCTGCGGGGCATAGGCCGCGATGTGCTCGCCCCTGACCCGCGCGTCCGCCGGGAGCACCTTCTCGCCGTGGGGTACCTGGAGCCCGGCCTTCACGGCACCCTTCAGCGCCGCAAAGACCCGGGCGCCCGGGGATGCCCGGTTCAGCCCGATGTCCAGGACCGCCGACCCGTACCCGGCTTTCTTCGCCCGGACGGCGAAGAGCATGCCGGTCAGGTACGCGGCCGGCGTGCTGGACGTGGATCCCGTGTACCCGTACGGGGCCAGGTCGAAGGAGGAGGCGGACACGAGGGTCCGGTCCCCCTGCGGTTCCGGTACGGCCATCTGGACGATGATCTGCCGGTGCGTCCTGCGCACCACCATGCGGGGTTCCTGCGAGAGGAGGAGCTTCATCCGGGCGTAGTAGTCCGTTCTCCCCTCCCTCCGCCGCCGGAACGGGAGGAAATAACGTGGTCCGATGGCCATATTACTTCCCCCTCCCCTTCATCGTCTCCACCTGGGCTTTCAGGTGGGCCACGCTCCGGAACTGCCCGCCGGCAGCCTTCCGGTAGAGTACGCGGTAGAGGTGGGGATCCAGGGTACCGTCGTCCCTCATGGCCCGCATGATCTTCCGGAGTGCGCGGATCCGCTGGATCCACTGACGCTTGCTGGGCCTCCGGGCCCCTGCAGCGCCTTTCCTCCGGCCGGGCCCCTTCCGGTGCCCGTAGGAACGCTTCGCGATCCGGGCCCGTGCGCGGCCCCGGGAATTGCCCTTCTTCTGGCGGGCCTTGATGACACCCTCGGTGATGAGGGAACGTACATCGTCCCGGGAGATGGCCCCCTCCACGTCAGTCGCACGCTCCGGGTCAAACCAGATCCGGTGCACCCCGCAGTGGAGTACTGATGCCGCAAGACGCTTCTGGTTGGTGAGGTCACTCATCGCTGACCGCCTCCTCTTCTGCCGGTTCGGCCGTCGGTGCCGCCGTCGGCCCGGGGTTGAGGATCCGGAACCCTGCCTTCTCGGCCAGGTCCCGGATCTCGGCCCGCTTCTTCCCGCCCACGGCAGCGGCGATCCTCACCGCGTGCACGTTGGGATCCAGGTCCGCTATCGCCGCAGGGGTGGCCACCACCATGTCCCGGTACCCGCTGGGATGCAGCCCCCGGACCTCGGTTGGAGACCCATACCCCGGCTTGGGGTAGGGACCCTTGGCCCCGACCTTCCGGCGGAGCTTGTTGTGCTGCCCCTTGGGCTTCCTCCAGGTCTCGGCGAGGCGCTTCTTCACGTCCCTGCCGTAGCGCCGGAACCGGGCCCTCTTCTCGTCCCGGGCCCGTATCAGCCTCTTCTTCTCATCAGCCATGGTGATCACGCCCTCTCCACGATGTAGACCCCGTCCTGGAAGACCCGGGGGTCCCGGTCGCGGATTTTCGTCGCGTGCTCGATGTTCGCCGCTGTCTTGCCCACCGTTTCCCTGTCAATCCCCGTGATGGTCACCTCGTCGCTTCCCAGAGCAACCTTCACACCGGGCTCGACGCGGGCATACCGGGTGGTCTTCTCGCCCAGGAAGTTGTGGACCTCCAGGGTGCTTCCCGCCATCTTCAGCTGGATGGGGAAGTGGCTGTACACCACCTTCATCCGGTACTGGTAGCCGTCAGTGACGCCCCGGCACATGTTCCGCACGTGCGCGGCATAGGTCCCGACCATGGCCAGGAGCTTCTTGCGTTCCGATTCCGTGGTGATGGCGAGTTCGCTCCCCGCGACCGTCATCCGGATGCCGGGGAAGTGCAGGTTCCGGGAGAGGTTTCCCTTCGGGCCTTTCACCGAGAGGGTGCTCCCCTCCAGAGTCAGGGTGACGCCCTCCGGGATCTTCACGATTCGTGTGATTGCCATTTCCTTCCTCACTCCCTAGTACACGTACCCCAGCAGCTCCCCGCCGATCCCTGCCTTCCGGGCGCTGTCATGGGACATGACACCACGGGAGGTGGAGAGAAGCAGGATGCCGAAATTCTTCGCCGGCAGGAACCGGGTCTCCCACTGCTCCATCTCGTCAACCTTCACATTGAAACGGGGATTGATGGCCCCGCACTTGTTGATGTTGCCGTTCAGCTGGACCCGGAACTGGCCGCCGCGCCGGTCATCGATGAACTCGAAGCCCGCGACATAGTTGTACTCCTGCATGACCCGGAGCATTGCGCCCAGGAGCTTGGAGGCCGGTTCCACGATGCAGTCCGGTTTCCCGGTGTCTGCGGCGTTCTTCATCGCCGTCATCGCGTCTGCGATGGGATTGGTTCGCGTCATGTCGGTCCTCCTCAGTCCATCTTCTTGAAGCCTATCTTCTGGGCCCATTCACGGAAGCACTGGCGGCAGAACATGATGTGGTACCGCCGTACCAGCCCCTGTTTCCGGCCGCAGAGGAGGCACTGGTGCGCGCCCCTTCCGAATTTTTTCACCTGTTCGCCACCCATATTACTGCACCTCCACCTTGTATGCTTCCTGCAGGAACGCGATGGCCTCGTCCGGGGTAATCCGCTGGGCACGGGGCAGCCGCCGCGGCATCACCTTTCTTCGTGCCACCCGGGCGCCCGGCTTCTCCAGGACCACGTTCACGTCCATCCCGAAGATCCCGATGGCCGGGTCATAGGCCATGCCCGGGAAGTCGGTGTGCTCCTCGATTCCGAAGGAGAAATTCCCCTGTTTGTCGAACTGCGTCCGGTACAGCTTCCGGTCGATGACCGAAAGGGCTGTCTCGATGAACGACGCCGCGGTGTCCCCGCGGAGGGTGACCTTGCACCCGATGGGGGCACCCTTCCGGACCGAGAACGCCGGCTGCGTGGTGCGGGCGATGGCCCGGATCGGTGTCTGGGTCGTGATCTGCTTCATCACGTCCTCGGCTTTCACCAGCTTCTCGCCGGATTCCCCGACGCCCATGTGCACCATCACCTTGCCGATGTGGAGCTTCTGCATCGGGTTCATTCCTCAATCCCCCATGCCTTCATGGCCGGCGTCTCCCGGCCGATCATGAAGATGTACTCGTCGATGGTATCGAACCGGGCCTTGCCCTCGTCCTCCAGGATCACGCGGTTGGGGATGTTCCCCGGGTTCGCCTGGATCTCCACGATCTTCCCGACGCGGCCGGAGTGGCGGCCGCCGATGACCATGGCCATGTGCCCGACCTGGAAGGGGAAGTGGTCCAGGATGGCGAACCGCTTCTTCCCCTCGCCGGACTCCAGGGAGAGGACCACCGAGTCCCGGGGGTGGTGCTTCTGCTCGCCCAGGACGTTCGCCCCGTAGCGCAGGTTCAGCTGGATGACGCCTCCGGGGAGGATCGTCTTGTTCCGTATTTTCGCAAGGCGTGTCTTCGCGTCCTCTGCCGGGATCTCGATGGAGACGAACCGGCCTTTCTTGTTGAGCAGGATCCGGTAGTGCTTGTTCATCTTCGGCACCGAGATGATGTCAAAGACGCCCACACCCTGCCGGGGGTCGCGGCACGGCCGGCCGTTCACGATGATGTCCCCGGCCATGAGGATCTTCCGTACCTCCCTCATGGTGAGGGCGAGACCCATGTGGTCCCGGAGCCAGACCGCCACCGGCATTGCCTCCCTGTTGTGGGGGCCAGGAGCCGTCTTCACCACGTAGAGGTTCGTCTTCTTCTCGATGTGCCATGAGTCAGGGGCCGTGTACCGCTTCTGGTAGTGGGACATCACTCCACCTCCCCCAGGCGCTCCGCGCGCCTCGGGTCCTTCAGGTTCAGCTTGGTGATCCGGACATTGGACGGGTGCACCGGCCGGGGCACCTCGGTGTTGTCCGCCTTTGTCAGCGTGACGCCGTGCACGGTCAGCGTGCACCGGCCCACGTCCACCTCGTCCACGATTCCTTCCTCACCCTTCGCGTCGCCCCGGAGGACCTTCACCGTGTCACCCTTCACAACGCGGAGGGACCGGCGCTTGTACTGCTCCCGGAGCTCCTGTGAGAGGGGGGCCGACAGGTAGTGGCCCTGGACATGGAGGGGTGCGGTGTAGCGGGCTTTCCTCTGCTTCCGCGGCTGGATACTCTTTGTGACTGCCATCGTCCGCACCTCACACAATGATGGTGGCCATGGAGCCGATCTTCGGGAACCGCTCCGCCACTTCCCGGGCCACGGGACCCTTGATCTCCGTCCCCTTGGGCTCATTGGTCTCGTTCACAATCACCATGGCGTTGTCCTCGAAGGTGACCCGGAGGCCGTCGGGGCGCCGGAACTCCTTCTTCTGCCGGATGACGACGGCCTTCTCCATCTTCTTGCGCATCTCCGGGGTCCCCTTCTTCACCGAGACGGTGGCGAGATCCCCGAGGCCCAGCTTGGGCTGGCGCCTCCGGACCCCGTGGTACCCGTCCGCGGAGATGATCTGGACCACCCGGGCGCCGGTGTTGTCGGCGCAGGCGAGGCGTGATCCCGTGTTCAGTGCCCGCGGGATGTAGGACTGCTTCGCCTTCATGGCCGCGTCACCTCCACCACCACGTACGCCTTGGTCTTGGAGAGGGGCCTGCACTCTGCAATGGTCACCTCATCCCCCTCCCGCGCTCCGAGACACGGGGGGTTGTGGGCATGGATCTTTGAGGTCCGTTTCTCATACCGGTTGTACTTCCTGATGTACTGGAGGTACTCCCGGGCCACCACAACCGTCCCCTTCATCCGATCGCTCACGACCTTGCCGGTGATCACCTGGCCGCGCACCGGTAAGCTGCCGTGAAACGGGCAGTTGATGTCACCGCACTCCTGCTGCGGGGGCGTGACATCCAGTCCGAGATTTTTTGCCATATGTTATCCTCTATCTCCTCAACTCTTTCGCAATCCGTCGCTCAGGCGGGGCCACCAGGGCCCGGCCCGGAACCTGCACTTCTGACCCGTCGGGCAGGGTGAACCGGAAGACGCATGCCGCCTTCGCCACCCTCCTCACGCGGGGGCCGTCCGCCACCGCGATCATCTGGCGGGTCTCGTCCACCACGATCCCTGCGATCCCCCGGAGGGCGGGATTGGTGGCTTCCACCACCCGCACGGGGAGACCGATCAGCTCGTGCCGGGGCAGGTTCCGGGGCGTGATCATCTCATGCCCTCCTGGCTGCCTGCTCCGTGAGGATCCGGGCAATGGTGCGCCGGATCTCCCGGATCCGCCCGGGGTTCTCCTGGGAACCCCCTGCGGATCGTTTGCCGTACTTCTGGAGGAGCTCCACCTGCAGTTTGGAGAGCTGCTCCTGCAGCTCCACATCCGAGAACTGGTGGACCTCCTTGGCCCGGAAGATCGCCATCTAGGTCTCCTCCTCAACGATGTCGGGGATTGGCTCGACTTCTGCCGCCAGTTCCGCGTCCACATCCTCGCCGATCTCCGTGACCACCAGCTGCGGCGGAGCTTCCTTGATGGGCGGCTCCTCGACCAGCCGGAAGTCATCGGGGAGCTTGGCATCCGGGGGCACGATGCGCACCTGCACACCGATGACCCCCAGCTTCTTGATGGCGACGGCATAGCCCCGCTCCACGATCGTCCGGCTCGGTTCCCCGGCGTGTTTGATGTACCCCCGGATGAACTTCTGGACACGTGCGCGGGGACCGGTCAGTTTCCCGGCAATGATCACCTCGCACCCCAGGGCTCCGGACTCCATCACCCGGGTGATGATGGACTGGCCGGCCTTGCGGAAGTACCAGCCCCGCTCGATGGCGTTCGCAAGCCTCTCGGCCATGATCTGGGCATTGAAGTTGGGATTACCCACCTGCTGGACATCCACCTGGGGGGATTCCACGCCGTAGCCGGTGGCCAGATCCTGGGTCAGCTGCCGGATCACCTTTCCCCCCTTGCCAATGACGATCCCCGGTTTCTCGGCAAAGATTGTCACCTGGGTCCCGAGGGGGGTCCTGGCGATATCCATGCCGCCGAAACCGGCGCGCCGGAGTTCCTTTGTCAGGTACTTCTCCACCCGGGCGCGGCGGATCCCTTCGGCAATGAACTTGCGCTCCACTGCCATCACTCCACCTCCTTCACGATGATCTCGATGTTCACCCGCTCGCGCCGCTTCGGTGTCGCCCTGCCCATGGCCCGGGGCATGAAGGAATCGAATCCCCGCCCCCGGTTCGCCGAGACGTGAATAATCTTCAGGTTGGCCGCGTCAAGGCCGGTGTACTCGGCGTTCTTCTTCACGGACGCGAGGACCTTGAGGTAAGCGCGGGCCGCCTTCTCGGGATAGCGGCCGCTCGCCGCCTTGACGAGCCCCCGCTTGTGGGCCACCTTCTTGTTGAACCGCCGGAAGGGGATGGCCTTCTCCAGGGCCACCACCCGTTCCAGGTACTCGATGGCATCGTCGGCATTCATCCGCCGGATGAACCGGGCGATCTCGATGGCATGCTTGGGGGAGATATCCACCTCGTGGGCCTTGGCCCGGGCAAACTCCTCCCCCTGCACCTGAACTGCATATCCAGTCTTTCCCATGTCCATCACTTCAGCGGTACGTACTTGCTCGACCGGGTGGCCCCGATGCCGGCCGCCCCGTGGGCAACCTTCCTCCGG
>JAJRDF010000044.1 GCA_028678555.1 Methanomicrobiales archaeon | reverse complement strand
GGGCGGAGCCGCGGCGGAGCCCCTGAGAGCGTCTCACCAGTACGCATGCTATCGGGCAAACCGGCAGGCGGAAATCAATACCATCGACTGCCTGGGCAGCGGCGGGGGTGGAGCATCAGCGGAGCCCCCAAGAGCGTCCCACCAGTACACCCAAGATGGGTTCAACCGTCATGCTCAGATCAGAATACACCGGGATCAGAGCGCCCGGGGGCGGCCGCGGATGTCCGTCCGCACGGGGTATCCCTCCAGGCGCCGGGGCATCCGCATGGCAGTCCAGGTGCGGGGACGGTCAAGCCCCACCACGATCTCTTCCTGCCCGTCCCTGCCACGCCCGATCCCCACTGATACCACCCCGGGGAGGGAGAGCAGGCGCTTCTCGTGCCGTGCTTTCACCTCCTGGATTGTGCCAGGCATCCATTCCCCTCCTCACGCATCTGGCTGCTCATCAGAGTCCGATCCCCAGGGCGTCCACGACATGGCCGATGGGATTGATCACGGTCGTGGTATCGGACCCGGCAAAGAGGAGCCCCACCAGGTTGTTCTCCGCGTCCAGGACCGCCGAGCCGCTGTCCCCGCCGCCGGACATGGCGCCCGCCATGATCTGGTCCGTGAACCGGGCGGTGCGCCCTGCACCGTAGGTAATATCAGCCGTCACGTCCACCTGCAGGATCTCGTCCGAGGTAAGCCCCGTCGTACGCCCGCTTTTTCTCACCGGTGTGCCCAGGCCGGCAGAGCCGATGGCCCGGATCGTACCCAGCTCCAGGATCTCTTCCGACAGGTCCGCAGGGTTCACCGGCCGGGCCAGGGCTGCATCCACCCGGTTCTCCTCCTCCTGGAGCCGGACGGCCAGAAGCCGCGTCCCGCTTCCCAGGAGGTACGCGAGGGCATTCGCAAGCACTGCCACTGTCCTCGCCACGGTGCAGTCGCTGGGCTCCGTAGAGAGGAACCGGATGGGGACGAACTCCTCCAGCACTCCGATCCGATCACCGGGATCGCTTCCGCCATCATAGGGACCCGGCTGGAGGATGGGGTCGCCGATGGCTGCCGCGTTCTCGGCAGCCATGACATGGTTGTTGGAGAGGATCAGGGTCTCGCCGTTCTTCCGCACCAGGCATCCCAGGGTCCCGGCGGTGACGGACGGGTGGCCGATGGAGACACCGCCCGGGGCAGGGCGCCACCGGTCCGTTCTTTCCAGCTGCGCCCGGAGGATACCGGTCTCCACGACGTCCGTGGGGATCCCCCGGATCTCGCCGGGAACCAGGTCATCGGTGGCGAGGAGGGCCTCCGGCACCTTCTTCACCACCGAGCAGACGATGGAGAGTTCATCCGTCCGCTTCCCGCCCACCGTCTTGTATCCAATCCCTGCTGCCACGACGTATTCCCGGGCCAGCAGCTCCCGCCTCACACCCGAGAGGGCGGCCCGCATATCATCCATGCTCCGGTTCATCCCTTCTCCCTTCCCGGCAGATTGCCTCCTGTGAGGAGAGCACCTGCAAGGTGTTAAACCTGACGCGGCAGGGGTGTGAAGATATCGACCATTGATGAGACAAACGTGGGGAGAAGACTATCCTCAAGGGAGATGGGACGGGAGGGGGCAGAGTCCCCTCCTGGTCATGTGTCCCGGGACGAGAGATCCGGGGATCTCATCAGGTCCCTTCGTTACCCCTGTTCCCCCGCCGCCAGGATTACCTGCCAGCGATCCACCAGGCCCGGGAGCCGGTACCGGGCATTTGCCGGGCTCGTGGAGGGCATCACCACGTACCGCACTCCGGCAGGGAACCCTCCGGGCCACGCGGTGAGGAACAGCCTTCCCGCCGTGCTGCCGTTCAGCACCACAAGCCTCACCGAGTGATGTGCCAGGAGGAATCCCGGGATATCATTCGGTTCCGGGTCCCGGATGGCCCCGTCCCTGCTCCCCTCCCGCCTGCAGGCGGCAATCACGTCCCAGAGGGCCACCCCCCGCTGTTCCAGGTGCAGGAGCCGCTCCCGGTAAGGGAGGGTGCGGGAAATCCCCAGCAGCTCATCCATGACTGCCCAGAAGCGGTTCCTGGGATTCGCATAGTACTCATCCCTCTCCAGGGACAGGATCGATGGAAACGACCCAAGGATCAGCACCCCCGGTGTTCTCCCTGCTGCGGGAGGGATCCCCCTGATCAGTGGTGCCTTTCGGGTCATCACGGATCATTTCCCCCGGGAAGGTATTTATCACGCAAGGGTGACATCGTGCGGATGAACGTCATGACGGCTGTCCCCGCACCAGAACCGGTGAAAGAGGCTCACCGGGCGGTGTACCATGGCTGAGGGGCAGTCCATGGATGGTGAAGCGGTGGACGTGGGGAAACAACCCCAGTGGCAGGCGGAGATCCGTATCAAAGCCGCCATTGATCTGGTCTGGGATGCGGTGGAGGACCTCTCCCTGATCCCGCGCTATCACCACGATGTGAGGGCCGTGGAATATCTCTCCGGCTCGACCCGGCGCGCCCAGGGGGTCTCCTACCGGTGCGTGGTCCCGGACGGGCGGACCGGGTGGTGTATTGAGAAGGTGGTGGAGCATGTTCCCCTCCGGAAGACTACCGTCGCGATCCCGGAGGATTCCTGGGGCCTGGGCCAGAACTTTGACCAGTTCCTGGTGGAGCTCACGGTGGAGGAAGAGGACGAGAAGACGACCCTGGTCCGGCTCCGTGCCTTCTATATCCCCCGTACCTGGAAGGCCCATCTGGTGAACTTCCTGTCCCTGCGGCCCGCGATGCGCCGGAGGGCGCTTCGGACCCTGGAAGGGCTGAAGGTCCTCGTGCAGAAACCCGAACTCAAATAAGAGGAAAGTGCCGGGGGCTGTCCCGGCAGGGATTTTCCGGATCCCGGGTGACGTCGGTATCTGAATCGGGGGAAGAAAAGGGAATACGGGCAGAATTCCCTGTCCCTGGGACTGACCCGCCTCCCGGGAGCGCAATCGGCAGCTTTTTTATATCCCTGCCCCGATATCCCCATCAGAGGTGAGCGGGGTGAGACGGGGTACGGTGAGGCATTGGCGGTGCCTGGGGGTACTGATCCTTTTCGCGATGATGGCCATGCCGGCAGCGGCGCAGATGGAAGTGGTGGTGGAACCTGCCTCCCTTACCATCACCGAGACACAGCCATACATGGTGGTATTCGGGATCCCGATCACGCTGCACCCGGTACCGGAAAATGTCACGGAACAGGCCCCTTCGGAGACTTCGGTCATCCGGACCCTCACAGTCTGGGTTGCACAGAACATCACCGATGTCGGCGTCCGTTCATCGGACCTGTTACGTGATGATGGTGCGTATGCCATCCTGTCATCGGAAGTAAATGCCACCGTCCCGGAAGCCGATCTCCAGGACGACGGCATGGCCAGTGTTCCCGTGAGCTTCGAACTGGGGGGTGTGCACAGCGGAAAGTTCGCTGGGAACCTGCTGGTCACATACCTGGGACAGGAGCAGACGAGGGGGACCGTCAAGGTCCCGGTGACGGTCAACCTCAAGGACGGACCCTGGGGCCCCGTCCTTGTCCTTCTCATCGGGGTCCTCCTGGGGGCAGGGCTGTCCCACTACCGTGCGAAGGGCAAGAAGGGCGACGAGGTCCGGATGCAGTACGATAACCTGGCAGAGACCAGGGACGGTGATGAGACCTACATGAGCCTGGATCCCCGGCTGTTCTTCCGGGCCGGGATCGACCGGGATATGGCGAAGACCGTGGACAGGCTGGCAATCTCCGATGCGGATGGTGCGGAAGCGGCGATCAAGAACGCATGGGCCTCCTGGGACCACTGGGGCGAATACAGGGACCGGCTGCCCCTTCAGATCCAGAGGCTCCGGGATCTCCAGAAGGAACTGGACAAGATGGAAGCAGACCTCAAGGAAAAGGAAACACAGGTCGGGAAATTCCGGTACCTCCAGGAATCACGCAGGGTTCTCTCCGGGCTCTATACCCAGCTGCAGACCCCGGTGGATTTCAAGGAATTCCAGGATGCGTTCGCGAAGTTCGAAGCAGGACTGGACGGACAGGAGAATGTGTTTGATACCTTCGAGCGGGTGGTGCAGCTCCTCACGATGCGCGAGCCGAAAAATGACGAAGAACGGGAGACGGAAAAAGGGAAGAAGATCGCCGAATTTTGGGTGAACCTGACAGGCCTCTCCCAGGAGCAGGACATCAAGACCCTGGAGAAGACCATCAGGAGCGAGTTCCCGACGATGAGTTTCAAAATGAAATTCCCACGGCATCATGAGGTGGAGACGAAGGAACCGGACTGGTGGAACCGGTTCGGGAGAAGGTGGGGCCTGCGGTTCTCCAAGGCAGCGGTCCGCCTCGGCATCTTCGGGGTTCTCACGTTCGCCCTGCTGGTAATCGTACTGGTCATCACCGGATACAAGGAGCTGTACCTCGCCAACGCAACCTTCGGTGCCGGGGCAGGGGATTACTTTGCCATCTTCCTCTGGGGCCTTGGCACGGCTCCGGGCAGCGAGGCAGCGGTCAAGGCCGTGCATGACAAGTTCGGCTAGCCAGGGGTGTACCTGAGAAGAGCCCACCCCGGCCGGTCACCCCGCGGCCGGGTTCCTCCCCCACGCAATCCCGCTCCAGATCCTCTCGTGGAAGTAGTAGGCGATGCTCGTGTACACGTTGCTCACGATCATGAATCCGAGGGCTACCTCGTATCTGCCGGTCAGAAGGTAGACCGCCGTGAAATCCAGCACCAGGATGATGACACGGTAGGTGATGGCCTTGGTCAGGGATCGGATCCGGTATTCATGGGGTTCGTGCCTGTCTTCCATACGCTCCTCGCATCCGGTTCCTCGGCACGGGTACAGATAAAGGCGTGAGCCGTTTCTCAACGGCTGCCCGGTGAGGTGGGACCGAGAAGCGGTATGAGAAATATTTATATATTACAGGACCCTAACTTTAGGTAAACTCTCTTCAGAGGTAAGCAATGACATCGAATGATTCCTACGACGTGACGGTGAAGGAGGCGTACCACGGGGATGCCGGCCGGGGCATGGCACGGCTCTCCATGGACGTGATGAAGGCGCTGGGCCTGGTCTCAGGCGACATCATCGAGATCGAGGGGAAAAAGAAGGCCACGGCGGTGGTCTGGCCGGGCTACCCCGAGGACACACGGAAATCCATCCTCCGGATTGACGGCAACATCCGGTCCACTGCCGCCACCGGCATCGATGAGAAGGTGAGGATCCGGAAGATCGAGGTGTCGTACGCCAAGAAGGTGGTGATCCAGCCCACCCAGCCCATCAGGCTCGTCGGCGGGGAGCAGTACCTGCTCCGGTTGCTCCGGGGCCGGTCGGTGGAGGAAGGGCAGGCGATCCGGGTGTATGTGCTGGGCAACCCCCTTACTTTCGTCATTGCCAAGGTAGTGCCCAAAGGAGTGGGTGTCGTTTCCGATGACACGGAAATCGAGCTGCGGGAAGAGGCATACGCGCCCTCGAAAGAGAAAAAGGGAAAAGAGATCGCTGACGTTCACTACGAGGATATTGGCGGCCTCGGGAAGGAGCTCCAGCTGGTGCGGGAGATGATCGAGCTCCCGCTCCGGCACCCGGAGATCTTCGAGCGGCTGGGAATCGAGCCCCCGAAGGGGGTGCTCCTCCACGGCCCGCCGGGGACGGGGAAGACCCTGATCGCAAAGGCGGTGGCGAACGAAGTGGATGCATACTTCGTCACCCTCTCGGGGCCGGAGATCATGTCCAAGTACTACGGGGAATCGGAGAAGCAGCTCCGGGAGAAGTTCGAGGAGGCCCAGGAGAACGCCCCTGCCATCATCTTCATTGACGAGCTGGACTCGATTGCTCCGAAGCGGGCCGAGGTGACAGGCGAGGTGGAGCGGCGGGTGGTGGCCCAGCTCCTTGCGCTCATGGACGGGCTCAAGTCCCGGGGGCAGGTGGTCGTGATCGCGGCCACGAACCTCCCGGACCAGATCGACCCGGCGCTCCGTCGGGGCGGCCGGTTTGACCGGGAGATCGAGATCGGGATCCCGGACAAGAAGGGCCGTCTGGAGATCTTCCAGGTCCACTCCCGCGGGGTACCCCTCTCGGACGAGGTGAACCTGCAGGACTACGCCAACATCACCCACGGCTTCGTGGGTGCAGACATCGCGCTCCTCGTGAAGGAGGCGGCCATGCATGCGCTCAGGGACGAGCTCCCGAAGATCAAGATGGAGGAGACGATCCCGGCCGAGATCCTGGACGAGCTGAAGGTGACGAAGGGCGACTTTGACGAGGCGCTGAAACACGTGGAGCCCAGCGCCATGCGGGAAGTGCTCGTCGAGATCCCGGACGTGAAATGGACCGACGTGGGCGGCCTTGAAGAGGTGAAGGCTGAGCTCTCCGAGGCGGTGGAGTGGCCGCTCCGCTACCCCGAGGTATTTGCCGCCCTGCAGACGAAGCCCCCGAAGGGGATCCTCCTCTTCGGCGCGCCGGGCACGGGGAAGACGCTCCTCGCAAAGGCGGTGGCGAACGAGAGCGAGTGCAACTTCATCTCGGTGAAGGGCCCCGAGCTCCTCTCTAAGTGGGTAGGGGAGTCGGAGAAAGGGGTACGGGAGATCTTCCGCAAGGCCCGGCAGGCGGCACCCTCCATCATCTTCTTCGACGAGGTGGATGCCCTCGTGCCACGGCGTGGGATGTACATGGGGTCTTCCCATGTTACCGAGTCGGTGGTCTCCCAGGTCCTCACCGAGCTGGACGGCCTCGAGGAGCTGAAGAACGTCGTGGTGCTGGCGGCAACGAACCGGCCCGACATGATCGACCCGGCGCTGATGCGCCCCGGGCGGCTGGACCGTGTCATCTACGTGCCGCCCCCTGACGCCGAGAGCCGGCAGAAGATCTTCGAGGTGTATCTCAGGAACGCGGACGCGATCCTGGCAGGCGACCTGAAGATTCCCGATCTCGTGGCGAAAACCGACGGGTACGTGGGGGCTGATATCGAGGCGCTGGTGCGGGAGGCGAAGCTCGGGGCCATGCGGGAGTTCATCACGGCGATGGCCGGAAAGTCCGACCAGGAACGGAAGGACGCGGCGGTGAACATCCGGATCACGAAGCATCACTTCGAAGAAGCCCTGGGACGGGTGAAGGGGTCGCTGGATGCCGATACCCTGGAGGAGCACGAGCGGCGGTCCTGGGAGATGATCTACAACGCAGAGCAGCGCAAACTCCTGGAGGCAGCGGCTTCCGCCATCAAGCGGGCCGATCTCGCGACCCTGGGTGCGGAGGGCGGCGATGACCTGGCAAAGGCCATGGAGGACCTCCGGAAAAAGACCTTCGCCCGGAAGAAGGACTTCGGGGCCGTGAAGAAGGGTACCGCGACCCTTGAGAAGCTGCTCGGGAAGAAAGAGAAAAACTTCGAGATGACACAGATGCTGACGGCGAGGTAACCTCGAATGGGTGACGACGACCGCGAAGACTACCAGAAGATCATGGAGATGGTGAAGCAGCTGGTGCGGCAGGCGCTGGAACAGGGGGAGGCCCAGCCCGGCATGCACGGGATCTTCATCATGATCCACGGTGCGCCGGCCCGGGGAGGCGGGAACGGCTCCGGGCCCGGCACGGTGGCACCTGTCATCGATACCGAGGCAGAAGTTCATGAAACGGACGACGAAATCCAGGTGCTCACCGAGATGCCCGGGGTCCATGAAGATCAGATGCACCTCAGGATCCGGGATGGGATCCTGTGGATCGTGGGTATCTCCGGCATGCAGGGATACCGGGCCCGGGTGCCGATACAGGGCGTGGAACCGGAGCCGGTCCGGCGTTCCTGCCGGCACGGTGTGGTGGAAGCGGTCTTCCGCAAGATCTCTTCCGGCACCCCTTCCTGATTCCCCTCTTTTTCCACCGAATCCTGCACGGCGGATTCCCATATCGTCATGTACATATAGGGTGACTCTCACCTACTATGTGGTGACCGTATGGCGAAGACCACCATCTCTCTCATCAAGGCGGACATCGGTTCCTACCCGGGCCACTCCCGGATCCATCCGGAGCTGCTGGAGAAGGCGGCAAAGATGCTGAAGGCTGCCGAGGGCAAGACCATCATCGACTCGTTTGTCACCCACTGCGGGGACGATCTCGAGCTGATCATGACCCATACGAAGGGGGAGGACAACCCCGAGATCCACAGGCTGGCCTTCGAGGTCTTCACCGCATGTGCGGCCCGTGCGAAGGAGATGAAGCTCTACGGTGCAGGGCAGGATATCCTCTCCACGGCATTCTCCGGGAACGTGAAGGGGATGGGGCCGGGGGTCGCGGAGATGGAGTTCGAGGAGCGGGGGAGCGACCCGGTCCTCTGTTTCATGGCCGACAAGACCGAGCCCGGCGCATGGAACTTCTTCCTGTACAAGATGTTTGCGGACCCGTTCAACACGGCCGGCCTTGTCATCGACCCGGGGATGCATGACGGGTTCATCTTCGAGGTCCACGACGTGATGGAGAAGCGGAAGGTCCGGTTCAGGACCCCCGAGGAGTCCTACAGCCTGCTGGCCTACATCGGGGCACCTTCCCGCTACGTGGTCAAGTACGTCTTCCGGAAGGATGGGGTCATCGCCGCATCCACCTCCACCCAGCGGCTCGCCCTGATCGCCGGCAAGTACGTGGGCAAGGACGACCCGGTCATGATCGTCCGGTCCCAGAGCGGCCTTCCTGCCGTGGGCGAGGTGATCGAGCCCTTCACGATCCCGGTGATCGTGGCCGGCTGGATGCGAGGCTCCCACCACGGCCCCTTCATGCCGGTGGGCCTTCCCGATGCCAACTGCACCCGGTTCGATGGCCCGCCCCGGGTGATCTGCCTGGGGTTCCAGGTGAGTAACGGGAAGCTGATCGGCCCCGTGGACATGTTCGATGATCCCGGCTTTGACCGGGTCCGGTCCCGGTGCAACGAGCTGGCCGACACGCTGCGGGCCCAGGGTCCCTTCGAGCCCCACCGTCTCTCCATGGACGAGATGGAGTACACCACCCTCCCGCAGGTGGAAAAGACCCTGAAGGGCCGCTGGGAACCCAT
>JAJRDF010000043.1 GCA_028678555.1 Methanomicrobiales archaeon | reverse complement strand
CCGCGCCCGAGGTGCTGATGGGCCCGGTGGTGGGATCCCGGTAGACCTGGACCTGGTAGGCAGAGTTTATGGTTGGGGTATAGAAGGAGACGGCGGCGAGGTTCTCATCTGCAGCTGCGGTGTATACGTTGGCAAACCACGCGGTGTTACTGCCGTAGCCAAGGCTGTTGGTCCAGCCCAGGGTGTCGTACTGGTAGACCCGGTTATAGTTGGTGGTGGCCTGGGCGGTGAAGACCGTGTTGTCCTTCCCGATCTGGGCGTCGTAGTAGGAGACGTAGAAGTACCCGCTGGCTCCCCAGGAGGATCCCCAGCTGTTCTTCACGATGAAGGCGCCGTTGCCCGGGGCCGCCGTGGGGAACTTGGTCCGGTCATAGTTGTCATCCCACCCGACAATCGCGATGGCATGATTGGAGGATGAAGTGCCGGTGTAGTAGTACGCCCTGTTCACCGAGTTGTAGTACGTGGAGGACCAGAAGACGGTGGAGTACAGGGCCCCGTAGTTCTGGACCGCAGTCTTGATATTGTCGTTGTCCGTGGCGGAAGCCCGTGCCGGGATATAGTATACTTCCTGCACGTGTTTCCGGACGGTCAGGCCCGTCGGGGACGAGGTGCTGCTGGCCGAGTAAGGATCATCTGCCTCGGAGACCGGTCCCGACCACCGGGCCAGGTACGCGGTGCTCATGTCACTGTTCCCGCCGGAGCAGGGGGCCAGGTCAAAGCCGTGGAGGTTCTTCAGGTTGTCCTCGGAGAAGTCCCAGCTCTCCCCGGTGAGCAGGGTGGACTCCAGCGAGCCGTAGCTGGCAAACGCCCAGCAGGAGCCGCAGGAACCCTGGTCCTTCACAGAGCTGACCCGTCCCAGGGTCCGGAGGTCGTAGGTGGCCGGGAAGCCGACGATGTCGCCGCCACCTCCCTGTTCCTCAGGGGAACCGGACGCAAGGACCAGTTCTTGGGTGACCTTCTTCCCCTTCAGGTGGGTCTTGTCAACGGGCGAGGGGATGGATCCCAGGCCACGGTTATCGGGCGTGTCCTTCGGGACTACGGCGGTAAAACCCTTCGCCTTCGCATCCACGAATGCCACGCTGACCGGCGCCTCATGGATCTTGGGATCGCCCTTCTGGTCCGGGGCTGCGGCCACGATGCCGGAGATCGATGCAAGGAAGATGAGCACTACAAAAAATATGGTTGGATAGCGGTGTCTCGGTTTGTTCATTCTCCCTACCTCCCAATGATCCCCTGAAATGAAAGGGGATCGGGTAATTCTAAAAGATCGTTATAATAGTATATAATAATAACGAAATTAATCCAGTCATTTTAAACAGTTATATTATGAAATAATAAGATAATTTTGATTACAATAAGTGAAAAAGATTAATGTCGGACATAAACACCATAAACAAAGTTTATATTGTGGATAAGGCATTCACGCAACCTGACCGGTTGAACATGAGACCCGTTCCGGGCGTCCCGCCGGCCTGCTCCATGAATGGTCCGGACCACAGTACCCTGCAGGCAGCAGGTGATGAGGTGACAGCGGCCCGGATGCTCCGAGGATCGTGATAACACGATGAAAAGGGGAAATGTGTCAGGGGAGGCTCTTCTTGAGTTGTTCCAGGGCTTCCCCACTGGTAATACTCACGGAGCTGTTGCCCCCGGCATGGAACTCCTCCGGGGTCGCCCCGACAGTGCCATCGCAGACCCCTGCAACGGCAGCTCCAGGTCCCGGTCCCCTCCCTGGGATCAGCGGCCTCTCTGGCCAGACAGGACCTGTCCAGGCCGGGACGTGGAGGTGGGGGAGAACGGGGAAGATGGAGCATCACGACCCGTGGACCGGCCTTTGCCGTTCACATCTGCTTGGCAGATCTGCCAGCAGTATCCGGGTCACAAAAATTTATCATGGCATTCCGGGAGTGTTCTCTCAACCCTGGGTGGGGAGGGGAAGAACCCGGAGGGGTTCCGACCCGGGGGGAATCGGGGGCCGCTGGAGAGCAGGACGCCGGTCCCCGGGTTCCCCCACCGTGCAGGGAGGGTGAGCGAGACGCCTGCCCCGGCACCGGGAGAGCCCCTTTCGGGTACACGCTCAGGGAAAGGAGGGGAGGAAACATGGCAGAAATCAAGACAGACCGTGTGGTAAGGATCAGGAACCCGCATATTGACCTGTGGCTCCGCCTTGCCTCGAAGATGGGACAGGAGGGCAAACACGAGAAGGCCGTGGAGGTCTTCTCCAAGATCATCAGTGCGAACCCGGAGGTGCCGGAGGCCTGGCACTGCAAGGGGGACTGCCTGGAGATGCTCGGGAAGCACGAGGATGCCATCACATGCTACGATGCAGCCCTGAAGCAGGATCCCCTGAACGCCGACACCTGGTTCAACAAGGGGATGGCACTGAAGGCGGCCGGGCGCGATGCCGAGGGCACCACGTGCTGCAACTACGCCGTTTCCCTCTATCTCGGCAAATAGAAAGCTATATACATTTCTTTATTCATTTTTCACGTGCCATCATGTAGGAGGAACGTGGTGATGAAATACGTACAGACCACTTGCCCGTACTGCGGGACAGGGTGCAGTTTCAACCTTGTCGTTGCAGACGGAAAGTTGACAGGAGTTGCCCCGTACCACCGATCCCCGGTGAACGAGGGCAAGGTATGTCCCAAGGGGACGTACGCACATGAGTTCGTGGGCAGCCCGGATCGGCTGAAAACCCCGCTCATCAAGAAGGACGGCAAGTTCGTTGCCGCCACGTGGGATGAGGCTTACGACCTGATCGCGAAGAAGTTCAAGTCGTACAAGCCTGAGGAGATGGCATGCCTTTCTTCTGCACGGGTCTCCAACGAGGAGAACTACCTGATGCAGAAGTTTGCCCGTGCCGTACTGAAGACCCCGCATGTGGACCACTGCGCACGGCTCTGCCACGCGTCCACGGTCGTGGGGCTTGCCGGGGCCTTCGGTTCCGGGGCCATGACCCAGTCCATCGGGGACATCGCGGATGCGAAATGCGTCTTCATCATTGGCAGCAACACCTTCGAGCAGCACCCGCTGATCGGGCGCCGCGTGATGCAGGCCAAGATGAAGGGCGCCAAGCTGATCTACGCAGACCCCCGCCTGACGGCCACCGGGAAGCAGGCCGACCTGTTCCTGCCCTTCTACTCGGGGGCGGACGTGGCCATCTTCAACGGCCTGATGCAGCAGATCATCAGGAACGGCTGGGAGAACAAGGAGTTCATCGAGAAGCGGACCAAGGACTTCGACAAGCTCAAGGCCGTCGTGATGAAGCCCGAGTACAGCCTGGACAACGTGGCAAAGATCTCGGGCATCCCGGCCAAGGACCTGGCCACCGCGGCAGAGTGGATCGCCAAGTCCGGAGCCACCGCGATCCTGTACTCCATGGGTATCACCCAGCACACCACCGGTGTCGACAACGTGAAGTCGGTGGCCAACATCCAGATGCTCACCGGGAACCTGGGCAGGCCTGGGACCGGTGTCTGCGCACTGCGTGGCCAGAACAACGTGCAGGGCGCCTGCGATATGGGTGCGCTCCCGAACGTGTACTCCGGCTACCAAGCGGTCATCGTCCCTGATAACAAGAAGAAGATGACGGATGCCTGGGGCACGGAGCTGGCTGAGGGCAAGGTCGGGTATACCGTTACCGACATGATCAATATCCTTGCGGACAAGCCCGGCACGCTCAAGTGCCTGTACATCATGGGCGAGAACCCCATGCTCAGCGACCCGGACCTCCACCACGTGGAGAAGGGGCTCAGGAACCTGGAGTTCCTGGTGGTGCAGGACATCTTCCTGACCGAGACCGCGGAGCTGGCGAACGTGGTGCTCCCCGCCGCATGCTATGCAGAGAAGGATGGTACCCAGACCAGCACCGAGCGGCGCGTCCAGCGCTGGCGAAAGGCGGTGAACCCGCCGGGACAGGCCAAGGCCGACTGGCAGATCTTCGGCGAACTCGCAGCCAAGATGGGCTTTGCGAAACAGTTCCCGTACAAGAGCGCCGAGGAGGTCTTTGTCGAGGTCGCGAAGGTGACCCCGTCCTACGCCGGGATGAGTTATGCGCGGCTGGAGAAGCCCGAAGCACTCCACTGGCCCTGCCCGACGGCAGACCACCCGGGGACCCCGATCCTGCACAAGGAGAAGTTTGCCCATCCTGACGGGCTGGGCGTTTTCACCCCGCTGGAGTGGAAACCGGCCGCAGAGGTCCCGGACAAGGACTACCCGCTGATCCTGACCACCGGCCGCTGCATCTGGCAGTGGCACACGGGCACCATGACCCGCCGGTCCGTCTCCCTTGAGTCTGAGGCACCGACCGGCTGGATCGAGATCAACCCCGAGGACGCGAACGCCCTCGGGATCAAGGACAAGGAGAAGGTGCGGGCCGTGACCCGGCGCGGGCAGGTGGAGGTGCCGGCACGGGTGACGAAGGACATCAAGAAGGGTGTCACCTTCATGCCATTCCACTACAAGGAGTGTGCTGCCAACGTCCTGACCAACAACGCCCTGGACCCGGTGGCCAAGATCCCGGAGTTCAAGGCCTGTGCGGTTCGGATTGAGAAGCTTCCGGAGGTGAAGAAGTAATGGCTCTTTTCGGCGGCGGAAAACCGGCGGTGAAGAAGGGAGACATGGTCTATGCCTGGACCACCGACTCTGAGATCGCAAAGAAGGCAGAGTGCGGCGGTGCGGTGACCACCTTCCTGAAGCACGCACTGGAAACGAAGATGGTGGACGCGGTGCTGGCGATACAGCGGGGACAGGACATCTACGATGCCGTCCCGACGCTGATCACCGACCCGAAGGATCTCAAGAACACGGCAGGGTCGCTCCACTGCGGCACGCTGCTCCTCTCCAAGGTCGTGGCCAAGCACCTGAAGGGTGCCAAGGACAAGAAGATCGCCATGACCGTCAAGGGGTGCGACCTGATGGGCATCCTGGAGCTGGCCAAGAGGAACGCCATCAACCGGGACAACCTTCTCCTGATCGGGGTGAACTGCGGGGGCACCGTGAGCCCGGTCAAGGCCATGAAGATGATCCAGGAGATCTACGGCGTCGATCCCATGAAGGTCCACAAGGAGGAGATCGACAAGGGCCAGTTCATCATCGAGTTCGAGGGGGGCCACAAGGGGATCTCCATCGACGAACTGGAGGAGAAGGGCTTCGGCCGGCGGACCAACTGCCGCCGCTGCGAGTACAAGGTTCCCCGGCAGGCGGATCTCGCCTGCGGGAACTGGGGCGTCATCGGTGACAAGGCGGGGAAAGCCACGTTTGTCGAGGTCTGCAGCGACAAGGGCGCCGATCTCCTGAACCGGGCCGTGAAGGCCGATGCGCTCGCCACCGAGGCGGCGAACCCGAAGGGGATCGAGCTCCGGCAGAAGGTCGAGGGGGCCATGCTGAAGCTGGGCGAGAAGTGGCGGAGGAAGGACTTCGGTACCCTGAAGGGCGACCTGTGGGGCACCATCGGACGGGAGACGGGGCGGTGCATCAAGTGCTACTCGTGCATCGAGAACTGCCCGGTCTGCTTCGGTGACACGGAAGCCCTGAAGGCCAAGTCCTTCATGGTGACCGCAGGCGAGGTGCCGCCCAACGGGATGTTCCACCTGCGCCGGTTCGCCCACATCTCGGACACCTGCGTGAACTGTGGCCAGTGCGAGGAGCTCTGCCCCATGGACATCCCGCTGGCCCTCTTCTCCCACGCCATCCGCGTGGAAGGGGACATGGCATTCGAGCCCAAGCTGGGCAAGGCAGCCTACAAGAACTAATCTCCCCTTTTTTCCCGGGATCGGAGGAATTGACAGGTCCGGGTTCCAGGATATCCCCCTGGTCAGACAGACGGCCGGGAAAGACCGGGGAACAAAGCGCAACCGCACAGGAGCCGGGGAGGAGTCTCCGGGGGTGACGAGGAAGCCCCCGGATCCCTGTGTCCGGCATCTCCTGTGTACCTGGGATTGGATCTCTCTTCTTCTGCAGCATCGGATTATTGTGGAACCCCTGACGGTTGGTTGCTCGTCCGTGAGGGCGGGGAGCAGGGGTCTCCGTCCGCTCCCCCCTTCTCTCGTCCCGATACCGCGGCTGATGCTGAAGACCGGGTATCGGCAGTGAAATCTCGCAGATCATGGGCTCATAAACATTTGCCAAGCAGAAGCGGATGCAGGGGCCGGCCGGGAACAACCAGATGGCGGGATTCAGCGGTTCATGCCGCCGGATCAGACCCGCGACTGGTTCACATCCTTCCGGTGATGCGGAATGCAGGAACAAACCGGAAAATGGGAAGGGAACCGCTGCAGGTCAGAGGGATCCTCAGCCGGTTCTCCCCGGGGGAGGTACCTTCCCTGGCGGTGTTTCCGTCTCCTGAGGAGCCATCACCCGGAAGATCAGGGCGCACTGCCCCTTCCAGGGGGAGTAGGCCCGGATCTTCAGGGTACGGTCGAAGTCCGGGTGGTAGATCGCGAATTTCTTTGGATCCCCGCTGAGTGCGACCCTGCCGATCACTTCGATGAGTTCCGGTGGGGTGTTGGGGTACATCTCCCGCAGCTGCTGCCCCAGGAGATCCTCCCGGATCCTCCCGCTGAGCCGCTCCATGGCCGTGTTCACCTCCCGGAAGGTCAGGTCCACCGGAATGCCCTTCTCATCGAGGACAGGCTCCACCAGGGTGAAGCAGCATCGCATCGAGTTGAAGAGGTGTTTGAACCGGGATTCGCTCTGGCGGAGGGAGTCCAGGGTCGTGAGCCGCTCCGTCACGTCCTCGTAGGTGATGTACTGGGTGCCATCCCGGAGGGTGACCGGCCGGAAGATGACCTCCCGGCATTCCCCGTTCCGGCACTGGACAGGGAACTGCCGTGGCCTGACTATCCCCGGCCGGGACCCGGCCAGGTCCCCCGTCCACGCTGCAATGGCTTGCCGGCGCAGGTCCGGGTCGGGGAAGGCCTGATCGAACCACCTCCGACCGGTGGGCACATCGTCCCGCGTGTACCCGAAGAGCTCCGTGAACCTCCGGTTCACGTACCGGTACCTGCCGTCGCCATCGATGATGGAGATGGGGAAGGGCGAGGTCTCTGCCATCTCCCGGAACTGCTCCTCGCTGGCCCGGAGGGCCTGCTCGGCCTCCCAGAGATCGGTGACGTTCTGGATGGTAGCCACAATCCCCGTGATCGCTCCATCTCTCCCGTAGAACGGTGCCCGGTGCAGGATCATATGCCCGGGGTCCTGGCCTTCCCTGCGGAGGACCAGTTCATCCCGATGGATCTTTCCGGTCTGGAGCATCTCCCCGGTGGCTGTGTCAAAATTGGGGATCTTCTCATCAGGCCAGAGCATAGCCGCGGTCCGGCCGATGATCTGCTCTCGAGGAAGTCCTGCCAGTTCCTCAAAAGCGCGGTTCACGCTCTGGATTACGCGGTGAGAATCGACCCGGTAGACCGGTACCGGAATCCGGTCGAGAATCTCTGTGACCAGGTGGACATGGTCCCGGACCGCAGCTTCCGCATCGATCTGCTCCCCGATCCTGCCCACCCGTTCAGCGACCACGCCAACAAGGCCCTCTTCCTCTGGGAGGAACACCTCCTCTTCAGCCAACGGAGGATGCGTGCGGTACCAGACCTCCACGGCCCCTTCAGGGACACCATTGACATGGATCTCACGACGGATACCCCAGGGTGTGGAGGCAAAGTTCGCGGTCGCATACTCCTGCCCCCGGTAGAGGATCCGGGCGGCGGCCAGGTCAGGATACTGGAAGGCTGCGGGGATCAGCTGGACAATGGAAGGGAGGAGTGCCGGGAGGTCCCGCCCGTCCCGCTCGATGAGCCGGGAGATGTCGTACAGGACACGGAGCTCCGTGATCCTCTCCCGGAGCTGGTTCTCCGCCACCTTCCGATCCGTGATATCGACCGTGTAGACGAGCACCCCGTCGGGCGGGAGGTAGGCACACCGGACCAGCAGGTCACGGGTCTCTCCCGTGCTCTGGAACGTATATGGCATTTCATCATCGATGGTGGTCTTCTCTGCGAGGCACCGCTCCAGGTTGGCAAGGATGGCAGGTCTCTCCCGGAACATGTCCCGGGCGGTCCTGCCGATATGCCCGGTGATCATACCGCGGGTGATCCGGAGGGCGGCATCATTGAACTCGCTGAGGACCAGGTCGTCACCCCCCTTCCGCCAGATGTAGGTGGGGACCGGGAAGCTCTGGAACTGGGCCCGTGCCAGGTCCTCGGCTTTCTTCCTGGCGGTGACTTCCCTGCCCACTGCCTGGTACTCCGCGGGATTACCCCGTTCATCAAATAATGCCCGGAAGGTCACGTCTATGAACCGGATGGTTCCGTCAGGCATGGTCACCTGGACCTCCAGGGAGGTGTGGGGATGCTCCGGGGTCAGGGATCGATAGGTCTCCCGGGTCCGGGCATACTCTTGATCTGAAAGGGGCAGGGTAAATGGCACACCCACCACCTCTTCCTTGTTCTTCCCGATATACCGGCAAAAGGCATCGTTGGCAAAGGTAAAGATACCGTCAGGGCTGAACCGGACAATCCATTCTGTCTGGTCCTCGACCACCGCCCGGTACCGGGCCTCGCTCTCCTGGATCGCCCGCTCAGCGGCCTTCAGTTCGGTGACATCCCGGGCCACCGCCTGGTATTGCACCGGGACCCCGTGGTCATCAAAGAACCCCCGGAAGTCCGCCTGTATCCATCGGGTCTCTCCGTCCAGCTGGTTGGCCTGGAACTCCAGAATTTTGCTGGGATGGTCAGGGGTCAGGGAGTGATAGGTCTCCCGGATACGGCCGATGTCGATATCCGGTATCAAATGAATGACGTTTAATCCCATGACCTGCTCGGGGGTCCGGCCCACGAACCGGCAGAAGGCGTCATTGGCAAAGGTAAAGCTGCCGTCAGGGTTGAACCGGATGATGCCTTCCTGCTGACTGTCCACCACCGCCCGGTACCGGGCCTCGCTTTCATGGAGCGCTTCCCCGGCCTTCCTGCGATCGGTGACATCCAGGGAGATGAGGGTGGCGGCGGTCATCTTCCCGTCCTGGAAGACAGGCCCCAGGTGGGATTCGTAACATGCAGTTCCCGG
>JAJRDF010000157.1 GCA_028678555.1 Methanomicrobiales archaeon | reverse complement strand
CCAGGCCCCAGCCGGCATGGGGCGGCATGCCGTACCGGAAAGGATTCAGGTAGAACTCGAAGGACTCGGGCCGGAGACCCTTGGACCGGATCTGTTCCACCAGCAGGTCGTGACGGTGCACCCGCTGGGCCCCGCTGGAGAGCTCCATCCGGGGGTGCATCAGGTCAAAGGCACGGCAGAACTCGGGGCGGTCTTCGTAGGGCATCGCGTAGTAGGGCTTGATGGCCGTGGGCCAGTCCACGATGAAGTAATGGGTGCCCATCTCCTCGCCCAGCGCCTTCTCGGCGGGAGCGCCGAAGTCATCCCCGAACTTCAGGGATTCCCCGGTCCGCCTGCCCGCGATCCCGATCGCATCCGTATAGGGGATGCGGGGGAAGGGGAGGGCCGGGACCTCCAGGTCCTTCTTCAGCCAGGAGAGGGGCTCGCCGCAGGTCTCTGCCACCTTCCTGTACGTACACACCACCAGCTCTTCCAGCAGCCTCATCACGTCCTCCTGGTCGGCGAAGGAGACCTCCACATCGATGGAGGTGGCCTCGTTCAGGTGCTTCGTTGTGTTGTGCTCCTCGGCCCGGAAGATGGGCCCGATCTCAAAGACCTTCTCGAAGCCGGCCGCCATCATCATCTGCTTGTAGAGCTGCGGCGACTGGTTCAGGAACGCCTCCCTGTCAAAGTAGGCCACCGGGAAGAGCTCGGTCCCGCCCTCGGTGGCCGCCGCCACCAGCTTGGGGGTCGTGATCTGGACAAATCCCCGCTCCCAGAGAAACTCCGAGACCGCCCGCAGGACCACCGACCGGATGAGGAAGACCGCCGTCACACGGGGCCTCCGCACATCGAGGAACCGGGCGTCCAGGCGCGTGTCCAGCTCGGCCGGCACCTTCTCCACCACGTCCAGGGGGAGGGGTGTCGCGCAGGGGCTCACCAGCTCCAGCACCTCCGGGGTCACCTCCCGCCCCCCCGGTGCCTTGTCGATGGCCTTCACCGGCCCCCGGACCCGGATCACCGATTCGCGGCTGACGGTGGCGAGCGCAGCCACCACTTCAGCCGGTGCCTTCTTCCGGTTCACCGTCACCTGCAGGATCCCGGTCCGGTCCCTGAGCAGGAGAAAGGTGAGCCCCCCCAGGTCCCGGAGCTCGTGGACCCAGCCGACGACCTCGGCACTGGCGGATGCAGGCGTGACGGAACTGATGGGGGTGTGCATGGGATCCCTCTTCTAGTCCCTCTAAGGTGCGTCCGGAAGGTAAAAGGTGTTGGGATTCCGCGGGGGGTCCTGCACATCCCTTATCCCTATCCCCGACAGAATATCTCCCCGATGAGGGAACCACCCCTCCGTAAGATACTCTACTGGTGCGACCGGTGCAATGTGCCGCTGATCGCCCGCACCTGCGGCTGCGGAGCGGAGGGGAGGGCGATCCCGCTCCTGGAACCGTACGATGTCAGGCCGGTGCTGGAGGCCGATATGGCCCTGCTCCGGGACCTGCTGGCCGCCCGGTTCGGGGAGGTTCCGCTCCCGAAGATCCTGCTCTTCAACAAGACCGGCGGGATGGACCGGGCAGAGCTGGTCATTGCCCACGGGGAACGGTTCGGGTGGCTCACCTTCGATCCGGTCACACGCCGGTTCCGGTTCGATCTCGTCCCCGAGGCACTCCCCTTCGTCCTGGACCACGCCACCCGGGGTGTGGTGGACCTGGCGGTGGCCGCCCCAGGAGCCGTGGGAGGGGGCCGGCGGATCGGCGGGAAGCGGGTCCCGGTTTCCACGCGGGAACCGGACGGGACCGTGATCGTCCGTCACGGGTCGCTTGCCGGCACGGGGGTCCTGCGGGAGGGGCAGATCCGGGTCCGGGAGCTCCGGCCGGTCACCTCCCGCACCCTGCCCGATCCCGGCTGGGAGGTGGCCGTGGACCGGAACCGGTACCACCTGAAGAACCTGGAGCGCCACGCGGTCCGGGCCATCCGGCAGCACCTGCACGACCTCCCCTGCGTGAACGTCTCCTTCTCCGGGGGCAAAGACAGCACCGCCGTCCTCAACCTGGCCCGGAAGGCCGGGGTCACGGAAGCCTTCTTCCTGGACACCGGGATCGAGTTTCCCGAGACGGTGGCCTTTGTGGAGGCCCAGGGGGTGCCGGTGATCCGGAAGGCGGGCGACTTCTGGGCCGGCGTGGAGAAGGCGGGTCCGCCGGCCAAGGACCACCGCTGGTGCTGCAAGATGCTGAAACTCCACCCTCTCAAGATCCACCTGGCCTCCACCGGCCCCTGCGTCACGATCCAGGGGAACCGGTGGTACGAGTCATGGAACCGGGCGGACCTGGAGCTGGAGAGCCGGAACCCTGCGAACCCCCTGCAGGTGAACATCTCCCCCATCCGGCACTGGCGGGCACTGGAGGTCTTCCTCTACCTCTGGTGGCGGGGGCTTCCGGTGAACCCCCTCTATGCCCAGGGCATCGAGCGGATCGGCTGCTACCTCTGCCCCGCCATGCTGGAATCCGAGCACGAGGCCCTCCGGAGGATGCACCCGGACCTGGCCGCCCGGTGGGATGGATTCCTGGAACGGTGGACCCGGGAGAAGGGGCTCCCGCCGGAGTATGCCCGGTGGGGCCTCTGGCGGTGGAAGGACCTGCCCCCCAAGATGCGGGAGCTGGTCAGCCGGCACGGAGTGGATCTCTCGCCCCGCCCACCGCCGGAAACCTCGGCCCCGGCACCCCTCACGGTTTCTGCAGGGGAAGGAGATATCCGGGGCGACTTCCCGCTGATCGCTGACCTGGTCCACCTGGACAGTGCCGACACCTCCATCTGTCCGGAACCGGTGCTCCAGGTGCTCACGGACGTTGAGCACCACTACCGGGCCAACGTGGGAAGAGGCGTCCACCGGCTCACCCAGATCGCCTCCCAGCGGTACTGGCAGGCCCGGAAGGACCTGGCAGGCTTCATCGGTGCCCAGGGGGGGATGGTGGTCTTCACCCGGGATGCCTTCGATGCGCTCGTCATGGTGGCCCGGGGGATCGCCTGGCAGCCGGGGGACCGGGTGGTGACCACGCTCCTGGAACCGGATCTCCACCTGGGACTGTGGGGGGCGCTTCGGGCACAGGGCGTGGATGTCACCGTCATCCCCCCCACCGGCGGGCTCACCATCGATCCGATGGCGGTGGCGGAGGCCATCACACCCGGGACCCGTCTTGTGGCCGCGGGTATCGTCTCGGGGGCAACCGGAACGATCCTTCCGGTGGGAGAGATTGCCGGTGCCTGTCACAGGGCGGAGGCCCGCCTGCTGCTGGATGGCAGCCACGCGGCCGTGCGGATGCCCCTGGACGTGGAGGCGTCCGCGTGCGATTACCTGGCCCTGGACGGACACCGGATGCTGGGCCCCACGGGCACCGGCGCCCTCTGGATGCGGGAAGCGGACCTGGAACCCCGGATGGTGGGTGGCGGCATGGTGGAGA
>JAJRDF010000156.1 GCA_028678555.1 Methanomicrobiales archaeon | reverse complement strand
CACCGCGGGAGGTATCCGGATCATCTTCAAGAACGCCCGGATCCATGCCGAGCGGGTGATCATCCAGCCGGTGACGCCCCGGAAAGACGAGAAGGGGGCCCGGTGATGGAACCGGGGGACGGGCCACGGAAAGGGGGTATCGGTGCGCTCCTGGAACTGATTCCCGAGCTCCGGGAGATGCTCACCCGGGTGAAGCAGGTGGAACTGGAGCAGGTCAGCCTGGATATCGGCGACCTGGAACTCTTCATCCCGCTGGGAGCGGCAGGTGCTCCTGCCCCTGGCTGTGGAGCCGAAACTGCGGCACCACTCCCGCCCCGGCCCCGGGAGCTGATCCGCGAGACGTTTGTGCCGGTCCGTACGGAATACCCGGCCAGGATCCGGGAAGTGGTCCTGGGTGCAACGAAGGCCGAGGGCGGTACGCGGGGGAAGACGGTCACCATCGGGGGGGCTGCCGCACCGGCATACACCGGGCTCGAGGCACCGCCACCCCACCCTCCCGTCGTCGCCATGGACGTCTTCGATTACCGGGTCCCCCTGCCGAAAGCCCTGAAACGCCACGTGGAGGACGTCCTGGATGACCCCGGCGAGTGGGCGAAGCGCCTGGTGAACCGGTACGGCGCCGAAATGGTCACCGTCCACCTCCTCTCCACCGATCCTCTGATCCAAGACACCTCGCCGGCAGCTGCCGCAGGGACAGTGGAGACCGTCCTCCAGGCGGTGGATGTCCCGCTGATCATCGGGGGCTGCGGGGACCCGAAGAAGGATGCAGCCGTCTTCTCGGAGGTGGCGGCGATGGCCGAGGGGGAGCGGCTCCTCCTCAACTCGGTCACCCATGAGATGGCGGAGGCCCGGACCATGGAGGTGGTGGCCCGGGCGGCGAATGCCCACGGGCACCGGGTCATCGCCTTCTCCCCGCTGGAACTGAACAGCGCACGGGAGCTGAACCGGCGGCTCTACGACTACCTGCCGCCGGAGAGCATTGTGATGGATCTCACCACCGTCGCCCTCGGGTACGGCCTGGAGTACTCCTTCACGATCCACGAGCGGGCACGCCACGACGCCCTGATGGGCGATCCCGAGCTCTCGCATCCCACCGCCTCCGGATGCACGAACGCATGGGCGGCCAGGGAGGCCTGGATGCAGCTGGCCCCCGCCTTCGGGACCCCGGAGATCCGGGGCCCCCTCTGGGAGACGGTAAACGCCCTGATCCTGCTCTCGGCAGGGGTGGACCTCTTCATGATGATGCACCCGGCCGCCATCCGCACCGTGCGGGAGATGGCAGGGCAGCTCCACCACCTGACGGCGCCGGACGCCGGCCGCTACGGGGGCTGGACCACCCTGCAGATCCAGGGGTGAAAAGGGAAGATGGCTGCCACACACCGCAAGTCCATCCGGGAGGTGAGCCCCATCGAGGTGTACCAGCAGCTGCCACGGACGAACTGCGGGGAGTGCGGGGAGACGAACTGCATGGCCTTTGCGACGCGCCTGGTCAACCGAGAGGTCCTCCCCGAAGCGTGCCCTCCGATCCTCCGGCCGGAAGCGGCACAGGCGTACGCCGTCCTCTCCCTCCTCCTGGCCCCGCCTGTGCGGGCGGTGACGATCGGGACCGGCGGCCGGGCTATCGTCGCAGGAGGGAAGTACGTGCTGCAGCGGCACGAGTTCACCTACCACAACCCGGCCCCTATCGCCATCGACGTGGCCGACACGCTCCCGGAGAAGGAGCGGGAGGCCCGTGTGAAGGCCATCACCCCCTTCTCGTACCAGTATATCGGCCGGGATCTCTCCCTGGACGCCATCGCCGTGCGGGCTGCCTCCGGGGATCCCGCGACCTTCCGGCGTGCGGTCGCCCAGGTCGCTTCCCTCACGGATCACCCTCTGATCCTCTGCACCCTGGACCCGGCGGTGATGGCCGCGGCCCTGGAAGAGGTGGGGAAGAGACGGCCGCTCCTCTACGGGGCCACGGAGGGGAACTGGAAGGCCATGGCTGACCTGGCGCTCTCCCACCGGTGTCCCCTGGTTGCCACTGCTCCGGGCGATGTCGCCCTCCTCCGCAGCCTGGTGCGGACCCTCCGGGCCTGTGGCATCGATGACCTGGTGCTGGACCCGGGCACCTTTCCTGACAGCGGCCTTGCGGCCACGGTCCAGGCCTTCACCGACATCCGCCGGGCAGCCTTCGAGGGCAGCGACGAGCTCCTGGGTTATCCCCTCCTGGGCGTGCCCATGGCCGCCTGGCTGGGGGAGGAGATGGCCCCGGAACTGGTGCAGTGGAAGGAGGCCTGCCTTGCCGCACTCCTCCTCACCCGGTATGCCGACCTCCTGGTCATGCACAGCCTGGAGGGGTGGACCCTCCTTCCCCCGCTGATCTGGCGGTTCAACCTGTACACCGACCCCCGCCGGCCGGTCTCTGTCGAGGCCGGTCTCAGAGCCGTCGGGAGCCCGGGCCGCTCCTCGCCCATCATCGTCACCACCAACTATGCCCTGACCTTCTTCACGGTGGAATCGGACCTGAAGGTGGGGCACGTGGACTGCCACCTCCTCGTGGTGGACACGGGCGGCATCAGCGTGGAGTCGGCGGTGGCGGGCCGCTACCTGACCGCCACGACGATTGCCGGTGCCGTGAAGTCCTCGGAGGTCGGACACGCGGTGGACCACCGGTACCTGGTCCTCCCCGGCCTCGCCGCCCGCCTGTCCGGGGAGACCGAGGAGGCGACCGGCTGGAGGGTGCTCGTGGGCCCGAAGGACTCCTCGGGCCTGCCCGGGTTCCTCTCCAGCAGGTGGCCCCCGGCCGCACCCTGAGGGGCACGGCCACCCCATCCCCACCCGAGAAGCGAGGAACACGCGATGGACGAGAAGATCCGGATCATCATCCTTCCCTTCAACCGGGTCCAGGAGGTGGAGCCCGGGGCCACCCTGCTGGATGCCATCCGGGCGGCGGGGGTGCCCATCGAATCCATCTGCGGCGGGAAGGGCCAGTGCGGGAAGTGCCGGATCATCACCCCTTCTTCCGGCGTGGGCGCCCTTCTCCCCGGGGAACGCAAGTTCCTGTCGGAACGGGAGATCATGGCAGGCTACCGGCTGGCCTGCCTTACCCGGGCAGAGCGCGACATGGAGATCACCGTCCCGGTGGAGAGCCGGATCGACAGCCCCAAGATCCTGATCACGGTCGAGGATTCCGTGGCCCGGCCCGACCCCGCGGTGACCGCTCATCCCATCGAGATGGCCTCCTGCGATGAGATCTTCACGAACGTCCGTTCGGTGCGGTTCACCGGCTACCGCGGTCCCCGGCCGCGGATGTGGCCCTGGACATGGGGACCACGACGGTCGCCGGGCTGCTCGTGGATCTCGCCACGGGGAGGATCCTGGCGCGGGCCTCGGGCCTGAACACCCAGATCACCCACGGCGAGGAGCTGATCACCCGGATCGGATTCTGCCAGCGGGAGGGGGGCACCGCCATCCTCCAGCGGGCGGCGGCGGAGAGTGCAAACCGGGTCATCGCATCCCTGGCAGCCGCCGCGGATCTCCCCGCCGCCAGGATCCTGGACGTGACCATCGGTGGCAACACGGTGATGAACCACCTCCTGGCCGGCATCGACCCGAAGGGGCTGGAGATGGTGGATGCGGCGGTCCCCCGGGAACCGATCCGGGCCCGGGCCGCGGGGATCGGCCTCGCGGTCCATCCGAACGCCTGGTGCTATTTCCTGCCCAACGTCAGCCGCTTCGTGGGCGGGGACGCGGTGGGGGACGTGCTGGCCAGCGGGATGCACCGCGGGCCCGATATCGGGCTCCTCATCGACCTGGGCACCAACGGCGAGATGGTCATCGGGAACGACGAGTTTTTCGCATCGGTCTCCTGTGCATCGGGCCCGGCCTTCGAAGGGGCCGGGGTCCGTTCCGGGATGCGGGCCATGCGGGGGGCCATCGACCACGTGGCCATCGACCTTGCAACCGGGGCAGCCACCTTGACCGTCATCGGAGGCACCGCGCCACGGGGCATCTGCGGCTCGGGGATCATCGATGCGGCGGCCGGCATGTTCGCGGCCGGCATCATCGATCCCTCGGGCCGGGTCCAGGCGGGGAAGCCCTGCGTCCTGCCGGGTCCTGACGGGCCCGAGTACGTACTGGTGCCGGGGGATGCATCCGCCACAGGACGGGAGATCGCCATCACGCAGGCGGACATGACCTACCTGATGGACTCGAAGGCCGCGGCCTGCGGGGCCGTGGGCGTCCTCCTGAAGAAGTACCACCTGACGATCCATGACATCCGCCATATCCACCTGGCCGGCGCCTTTGGATCCTTCACCGACCTCTCCAGCGTCACCCGGTTCGGGATCCTCCCCGAGTTCCCCGCCGCCACCGTCCATCCCATCGGCAACGGGTCCCTGGGGGGTGCGTATGCCTGCCTCCTGTCGCAGGAGCGGCGGGAGGAGGCGGCCCGGATCGCCCGGGGTATGGTGTACCACGACCTGCTGGTGGACCTGGACTTCATCGAGGAGTACCAGGCCGCCATCTACATCCCCGGCCGCAGGGAGTTCTTCCCCTCCTTTTTCGGCCGCGGCTGAAGCCTGTGAGAATGCCGGTTGTCCGGTCGCGCTTCGAGGGAAGTTCTCAGGCAAGGGTACGGGAGGAAGCTGCTTCTCTCCACATCGGTGCATGGGATT
>JAJRDF010000155.1 GCA_028678555.1 Methanomicrobiales archaeon | reverse complement strand
CAGATGGTGATCATGCCGGCCCGGGTGCCCCACGCGGTGAAGGCTCTCTCCCGGTTCCGGATGCTCCTCACCATGATCCACGAGTGAGGGGGCGATGCCGGTGGCGGAGCGTATTTACCGATACTACCCAGAGGACTTCGGCGAGCTCCCGGTCACGGTCCTCCACATGGACCTCACCTTCGAGATCCATGACGATCATACCCGGGTCCGCTCGGCCCTCCGGGGCCGGACCCGGGACCTGTCGGTAAAGACCCTCACCCTGAACGCCCGGGACCTGGAGATCCGGGACGTGACCTGCGACGGGAGGACGGTAACATTCCGGTACGACCGGGCGGCGGCGCTCCTCTCCGTGGACTTCCTCTCCCGGTTACCACCCGGAACGGAGTTCACCCTCCGGACCTGCACAATCTGCCGACCGCCGGCAAATATCCTGGAGGGGCTGTACTACGACGCAACCCCGGCCGGCGCTCCCCCCACCCAGATCACCCAGTGCCAGCAGTGGGGCTTCCAGCGGCTGGTCCCCTGCCTGGACGACATGACCGCCAAATGCACCTACGTGACCACGATCATCGCCGATCGCCGCTACACCCACCTGATCTCCAACGGGGACGTGGCAGAGGAGCGGCACCGGTTCGATGATGCCCGGGACCGGATCGTCTATGCCAACACGGTGACACCCATGGCCCCCTACCTCTTCTTCCTGGGCGCAGGCAGCTGGGATGCGTTCCGCCGGGAGTTCGAGTACCCGGACGGCCACACCTTCACGCTGGAACTGCTGGCGCCGAAAGGCGCAGACCCTGACCAGGCAGCGAAGGCCCTGGAGGTGCTGTCAGGTGCTGTTCTCTGGGTGTACCTCTTCACCGGGCCGGAGCAGTACCAGGGCGTGGAGACCCGCCGGGAACTCTGGCACCTGGCGCAGGAACGGGACCGGATGAAACGGTCCGGGGGCGATGCGGGTGCGATCAGGGCGATCCGGGTGCGGATGAAGGAACTCCTGGCCGGGATCCGGCCCGGCTACCGGTACACCGGCACCGTCTACCGGGAGATTGCCATGCAGAACTCGGACTTCGGGGGCATGGAGAACGTGGGGAACACCACCATCACGGCGAACCGGATCATGCCGTTTGCGCAGATCACCGACCCGGCCCTCGAGTACCTCTTCCGGGTGAAGGTCCACGAGTTCTACCACAACCTGAACGGTTCAGAGGTCACAGGCCGCTCCCCCTTCGAGCTCTGGCTGAACGAGGCGGTGACGGTCACCATCGAGCAGCAGCACCATGCCTTCCTCTTCGGGGAGGACTACACCCGCCTCCAGACGGTGCAGACGCTCCTTGCACCCGAAGGGGGGACCTTTGCCCTGGACTCGGGAGCCGCGTCCATGCCCATCGAGCCGGACGGCTTCAATGACCCCAACGACCTGATCACCGGGATCACCTACGTGAAGGCTCCCGAGGTGGTCCGGATGATCGGAACCCTCATGGGGAGGGAGGCCTTTGCCCGGGGCCTGGACCTGTACCATACCCGGTTCCGGCACGGGAACGCCACACGGGCCGACTGGATCGCCTGCATGGAGGAGGTCTCCGGGCAGTCCTTCACCGGCATGGCGCAGGTGTGGCTGAAGGCGACGGGATTTCCGGTGGTCACCGTCACCCCCGCATACGATGCCCCGGCCCGCACCCTGCGCATTACGCTCAGGGCCATTCCCTCACCGTCCGGGCAGGTGTGGGAATTCCCGTTCAGGGCGGCGGCGGTGGATGCGGAGGGCCGGGACCTGGCGGAGGTGACAGCCCGGGTCACCGGGACGGAGCAGACCCTCGAGATCCCGGGGATTGATCCGCCGGGGTTCCTTTCCCTGAACCGGGGATACTCCTTCTACGGGAAGGTGGTGCACAATGCACCGGAGAGTGAACTTCTCCTGCAGGCGAGGATGGATCCGGATACCGTGAACAGGTACATGGCCTTCACCCGCCTGGCTGAACGGGCGATGCTCCTGATCCTCAGGAACCCCCGGGCAGAGCCCTCCGGAGCCTTCACCTCGCTCTGGGCGGACCTCCTGTCCGACTCCCGGCTTATGGATATCGCAGGCGGGCAGATGCTCACGATCTTCGAATCCGTGGAAGAACCCGCATTCTCCCACCACTTCACCGCCCTTCACATGGCCAGGCGGCAGGTGCTCCGGTCCGTGGCGGCGCGGCACGGCCCGCTGCTCCACGATACCTACCGCAGGCACAGCGGGACCGCCGGGGAAGGGCTCCCCTACGTGGAAGCCCGGGTGCAGGCCATCCGGGCACGGCAGGTGAAGAACGTCTGCCTGGAGGTCCTGGCCCTCATGGATACCCCGGAGACCCACGATCTCCTCCGCCGCCAGTTCGGGGAATCACAGGCCGCGACAGATCGCATGGTGGCGTTCCGGCTCCTGCTGGAGTCCTCGGCACCGGACCGGCTCGCGATCTTTGACCGGTTCAGGGAAGAGTCGGCGGGGCACCCCGTCGCCTGGGAAGCCTTCCTCTCTTCTGTGGCCGGCGCATCGTGCCCTGATCTCCCGGATCTGGTGCGCCGGGCAGAGGCATCACCCGCCTTCCGGATCGAGCAGGCCAACGACCAGCGTGCTCTGTACGTCCGGTTTGCCATGAACCGGAAGGTCTCCCTGGAGTCACCGGAGGGACGGGACCTCTTCGCGGAGATCCTGCGCCGGCTTGCGGCGGTCAACGAGACCTCCACCGTGCGGGCACTGCAGTCCCTGGCCCACCTGGACCGGATGAATGCAGTCCACCGCGTTCCGCTGGTAACGCTCCTCCTGGAGTTCCTCCGCTCCCTGGACCGGGAGAAGCAGTTCACGACCGCGAACACCGTGAGAAGGCTGCTCCTGGGGGCACCGGAAGCGGTGCGGGCCTACGAGGCGGCCCATGGGGTGATCCCGGAACTCGATGAAGTCAGGGAAAAAAGGGGAGAAAATACCTGAGAAACCCGGTCTGAGGAGATCCCATCCAGGTGGAGGGGAGAGATCACGAACAGGACCGCTGGTCATATCCTCTTGGGGGAGGGGCCGGGAGGGGTCTCGACTCCCTCCCGCACCTATGACCGGACCGGAAGGTTGAAAAATGACGGAATTCCTTGCGGGAAAAACAGAGGCGGCGCGTGCAGTTCACTCCCGCGCAGCTCCTTTCTCCGCCAGGAGAAACGTCCGGTACTCCTTCAGCAGCGCGTCCCCATAGGCACCGGCCTTCTTCGTGGGCACGTAGTTGAACTCCCGGACCCTTTTCAACAGCTCCTCCCGGATGGCGTCATCGGTGGCAGGGCGGATCTTCGCCACCTCTCCCAGGATCCAGTCCAGCTTGTCGATGCCCGTCTCCTTTCCGTCGATGAGGATACGGCGGATCCCGATCTCGGAGGGCGGGATCCCGCCACAGATCGTGCAGTACTTCCCTTCCTTGTCGATGGTCACGGGTCACCCCCGGATCATGGT
>JAJRDF010000154.1 GCA_028678555.1 Methanomicrobiales archaeon | reverse complement strand
TGGGCCGGTGGAAGGCAAGGATCCGGGCAGGGATGATACCCGGGGTGGGGACGTCTGCCGAGACCTTGTGGGCACCGGACTCGTTGGCCAGGGCAACGGCGGTACCGAGCGGCTCCCGGGGCACGCCCAGTGCGCCCGTTCCCAGCATGGCATCCACGATCACATCGGCCTGGGTGAAGAGGTTCCGGAGCTTCCTGGGGTCCTCTGCACAGACCATGGGATGCAGTGCAGCGGCACTGTGGGTGAGGAGCGCCCGCTGGGCATCGGTCTCCTTCGTGGCGGGTCCGTCGGCCAGCCAGATGACGTCGGTCTCCACGCACCCCTGCAGATACCGGGCCGCCGCCATGCCGTCCCCGCCGTTGTTGCCCCTGCCGCAGAGGATCAGGACCCGGGAGGGCCGGTACTCCAGCACGGTCCGGGCCAGGGCGGCACCCGCACTCTCCATCATCTGGAGGGCCGAGAGACCCAGAGCCATGGCGTTCCCCTCCACTGCGCGCATCCGGTCCGCGCGGATCACACCCCTCTCCGCGAATTCCCGCAGCTCCGCCAGGTTCATCACAGCTACCCTTCATCTGGAATGAGATATATTCTATCATCATGGGTTTTCCGGAGGATGTGGCCGGAGCGGCGGAGACACTCTGTGCCGCCGGCGAGGTGACCATCGTCTCCCACATCGACGCGGACGGGATCGCCGCCGAGGCGATCCTGGGCCAGGCCCTGGACCGGGCGGGCGTCCGTAACCGGAGCATCTTCGTGCGCCAGCTGGAGCCCCTGGCCATGCGGCACGTGCCGAAAGGGGACGGGTCCCTCAAGGTCTTCCTGGACCTGGGGTCCGGCCAACAGAACCTGCTGGAGGAGCACGACCTGGCCCCTGAGGAGGTCCTGATCCTGGACCATCACGTGAGCCAGCCGGCGGGCAGGAACTACCGGCAGGTGAACGGCCTCCCCTACGGCCACACGCGCCTCTCTGCGGCGGGGGTCTCGTACCTGGTCTCCCGGCACCTGGACCCCTCCTGTGTGGACCTCTCGCCCCTGGCTGTCGTGGGGAACGTGGGGGACATGATGGCCCGGACCGACCTGCAGCTGGTGGGGCCGGCCCGCGGGATCCTGGAGGAAGGGCAGCGGGCAGGGTACATCGACCTGGCCCGGGACCTGAACTGTTACGGGATCTCCACCCGGCCGGCCCATGTCTGCCTGGCCTTCGGCGACGACCCTTTCATCCCCGGGATCTCGGGGAACCCGACGCTGGCCCTCTCCTTCCTCCAGCACCTGGGGGTGACCCTTCAGGACAGGTCCGGCGCATGGATGGTCTGGGAGGAGATACCCTTCGACGGCAAACGGCGGATCGTCTCGGCCCTCGCCCAGCAGCTGGTTCTCCACGGGAAGGACACCTCGCGGCTCATCGGCGAGGTTTACCTCTTTCCCCACGAGGCCGCCCGGAGCCCGCTCCGGAACGCCTCCGAGTTCGCCACGGTGCTGAACGCCTGCGGCCGGTGGGCGAAGCCCCTCGTCGGCTCCCGGATCTGCCGGGGCGACCGGGGAGGTGCCTACCGGGAGGCGGAGCACATGCTCACCCACCACCGGGGCATCATCCGGGAACTCCTGCAGTTCATCCTGGACCGGGGGGTGACAGAACTCTCCCACCTCCAGTACATTCACGTCGGCGACCGGTTCCCGGACACGATCATCGGGATCGGGGCAGGGATGGCCCTCTCGAAACTGAACCCGAAAAAACCCATCCTGATCCTGGGCCAGATGGCCGAAGACCCGCTGGTGAGCAAGGCGTCCCTGCGCACCACGGACGAGATGGTCCGCCGGGGGGTGGACCTGCAGCAGGTGGTGGTCACCGCGTCTGAGCGGAACGGGGGCTCCGGGGGCGGCCACCGGATAGCGGCGGGCGCATTCATCCCGAAGGAAGCGGAAGAGAGGTTTGTTCACTGTGCCAACCGTATCCTCGCACGGCAGTATGCTGACCCGGGCCCGGACCATTGCTGATTTCCAGTTCGGTCCCGGGACGGGTGCCGCCCTCTTTCCGGAGGGCTGCGAGTTCGCCCTCTCGCGGACGGGCAGGATCCGGCAGGTCCTCTTCAAGGGGGAGCGCCTGGCCACCCTCCGGGCACAGGACGGCAGGTTCACGCTCTCCATTGCCGGGGCCCTCCGGCTGCAGGCGGCAATCCCGGTGCCCGGAGCCCGGGTGACCATCACCGGCGACGTGGCGTCCTTTGCCGCCGCAGGGAAGAACGTCTTTGCAAAGCACGTGGTGGCCGCGGACCCCGGGATCCACGCGGGGGACGAGGTCCTCGTGGTGGACACAGAGGACCGGCTGCTGGCCACCGGGGCCGCAATCCTCTCGGGGACAGAGATGCTGGCATTTAATTATGGGGGAGCGGTAAGTGTACGGCAGGGAGTGAGCGCGCGTGTTTCCGGGAAAGGTCAATCCCAAGAAGATGAAGCAGATGATGAAGCAGCTGGGCATGGAGATGCAGCCGATCGAGGACGTGCGCCGCATCGAGATCACGACCGGCACCGGTACGTACGTCTTTGACCAGGCTGACGTCGTGGCCATGACCATGCAGGGGGTCACCACCTACCAGATCACGGGGGAGCCCCGTTTCGAGGAGGCGGCGCCGGCGGTCCCCGACGAGGACGTGCAGCTGGTGATGGAGCAGACGAAAGCTTCCGAGGAGAAGGTCCGGGAGACCCTTGCCGAGACCAGAGGGGATATCGCGGAAGCGATCCTGCGCCTTTCCCGCCCATGAGTGAGGAACGGGACACCGTCCTTCCCATACGGGAAGGCGACCGGGTTCTCCTCGTGGGAAAAAGGGACCGGGAATACTACGTGGCCGCAGGTCCCCGGACGCTTTCGACGGATCTCGGCATGGTGGACCTTTCAGTCCTCGTCGGTGCAGAGCCCGGGTCAGTGATCCGGACGCACAAGGGGGAGGAGTTCACCCTCCGGATCCCCCGGGCACCTGACTTCTTCACCCACGCGGCCCGGAGCGGAGCCCCCATGCTCCCGAAAGACGTGGGGATGGTCATCGCGTACACCGGCATGAACCGCCGGGATCGCGTGCTGGATGCCGGTACAGGCAGCGGCGTTGCGGCCATCTACTTCGGGGGCGTGGCCGGCCATGTCCGCACCTACGAGATCCGGGAGGAGTTCGCCGCAAAGGCCCGGAAGAACATCGCGGCCGCGAAGCGGGAAAACGTGGAGGTGATCGCAGCCGACGTGCTCATGGCAGAGGGCGAGTACGAGGTCGTACACCTGGACATGCAGACCGGGCCTGATCACGTGGCACTTGCCCACCGGCTGCTGGCCCCCGGAGGTTTTCTCGCCTGCTACACTCCCTTCCTCGAGCAGGTCTTCGCCATCCACGATGCCGCTTTTCCCCTCTTTTCCCAGGTCCGGGTACTGGAGTGCATCGAGCGGGAACTGACCCGCTCCCCGCGGGGAACCCGGCCCTCCACCCG
>JAJRDF010000153.1 GCA_028678555.1 Methanomicrobiales archaeon | reverse complement strand
CGGGACGCTCTCCTCCGCAAGATCCGGGAACAGCGCAGTACCTGAAGAAACACCGTCCGGGAGCGTTACCGGCCCGGTAAACTCCGGGTTCGGGATTGCCCTGCCGCTGCCACCGCGGAGCCTCCCCGCTCCCCCCTGTACCGGTAGGAGCCCGGAGGCACCCGGATCTCGAACCGGGCACCCCGGCCGGGCTGGCCGTTCTCCCGGATGGATATCCCGTTGATAGAGAGGATCTCCCGGACCAGGAACAGGCCGAACCCCATGTTCTTTCCGGCCCCGTGGCCGAAGATCCGTTCCTTCTCATGTGGGGGGACGCCGATGCCGTTATCCTCGCAGGTAATCAGGAGGTCCTGCCCGTCCCGCTGTGCACTGAACCGGATCCAGGTGAGGGTGCCCCCGTGCCGGATGGCGTTGTCGATCAGGTTGTAGAAGACCTTCTCCAGGAGGGGATCCGCAAAGACCTCCAGGTCACCCACGTCCTCTTCCAGGGCAACACCGTGTACATCCACCATGGACCGTACCCGGATCAGGATATCCCGCACCGGCTGCCAGAGGGGGGCATGGACCCCGATCTCCTGGTAGTCCCGGGTGAACCCGATGAGCCGCTGGATCGCCTCGGCCGCCGCCCGCTCCTTGCCGATGAACCCCCGCAGCTCGGGATCCTTGGCCATCTCCTCCCCCATCTCCAGGTAGCTGCGCAGCACCATCAGCTGGTTCAGGATATCATGGCGCGTGACGCTGGACATCAGGTGGAGCTTCCGGTTGGCCAGCTGGTAGGCGTCCCCGGTCATCTTCCGGTCCGTCACATCATGCGCCGAGGCGATCATGCCGTCAAAGTGACCGCCGGGATCCCTGACGGGGGTGAACCAGCCGGAGACGAAGAGCGGGATACCGGTCGCGGCGGTGACGGGGACCGAGTCAAAGGCCACGGTCCGCATGTGCTCCCTCGCATCCTCGTAGAAAGGTCTGAGGGCCTCCATCCTCCCTGCACCGGTATCCCGCAGGAAGTTCCTCTCCAGCAGGCTGCGGCGGGGATAGCCGGTCATCTGCTCCAGGGCGGGGTTCAGGTAGTAGATGACGTCATCGGCATCGGTGACCCAGATCCCGTCATGGGCGCTCTCCAGGATCCCCTCGTAGAACTCCTTGAGGGCATGGACGTGCTGATCGGCAACCCTCCGGGCCGATATGTCCCGCAGGATCACGCAATGGTAATCTGCGCCCCGGTGGCGGAGGGTGTGCAGCTTGAGGATAGCCGGGAACGTGTTCCCTGTCCCGTCCGTCACCTGTGTCTCGTGGAGCACGGGATCGCCGGAACCGGTGCCGGTGAAAAATCCGGCGAGGATGGGGAGGATCTCCCGGATCCCTGCCCCCAGGAGATCCCTCTCCTCCCTGGCCAGGAGGCGGGCCGCCGCCCGGTTGGCGGAGAGGATCGTGCCCCGCCCATCCGTCCAGAGAACCCCCTCGGAGATGTGGTCCAGGGAGAAACGGCTGAACTCGTGCTCCTCCTGGCTCCCCCGTGCCCGGCGTACCGCCCGCCGGATCAGGTAGACCAGCGAGGTATACTGGACGTGGGGATTGGGCCCCTTCTCCAGGTAGAAATCAGCCTCGGCATCCATGGACCGGCAGAGGAGCTCCGGGGAACCCTGGCCGGTGAAGAGGATGAAAGGGACCTGGTCCCCCGTCTCCCGGATGCAGCGGAAGAATTCCAGCCCTCCCATCCCCGGGAGACCCTCTTCCGCGATGATCACGTCGAACCGTTCCGACCGGAGGAGGGCGAGCGCTTCCTCGGGGGAACTGGAGGTTTCCAGGATGAAATCCGGCTCCTCACCCAGCCGGGCGCCTGCCATCTCCCGCGCGCTGGGGTCGCTGTCCACGAGAAGCACCTGGATCATGGCGATGCCTCGCGGCGGGGGATCCGGAAAACGGCGTTTCCGGGTGTGCGCTGCCCGCGGGATGTCCTGGAAAGGTTCCGGAAGGGGGAGTTCATGGGTTCCTGCATGCTCCCTGACGGTGGAGCCGTGGAATAAAAGAGTATCTTTTCACGATAAGATATAAATCTATGTATTTTATTTAATCTTCAAATATTGGTTAAAATAATTTTTAATCCTGTATTCTCCATTATCTCCCCGTCTCCTCTCCGTAGCCCCGGCCGGCTTCGCATATCCCTGCCACCCTGTGACCCGGCCCCAACCTCATTCCGGCCATCCGCTGGTGACGTGCTCCGGATTAAGGGATTCCGGATTGATATTCCAGGCACCATAAAACCCTTTCCGAATCCCCGATGTGCCTGAAAATACGGTATTTAGGTCATCGGCGGGATTTTTCCGGCCGGTTGTCTTATCATCATAAACATTTCGGCAGGAGCATTGTACATTTTTTCCCTTTAACCCATCGTGTATCTTTCCATAAAGTTAACTTTAAATAATTTCCATTGATCAATCCTCCTTATCAACACCCCTGTCAATTCGGGGGGGAGATGAGATGATGACAATCCGCCACCTTCAGCCATCCCTTCCGGGGCTGGCGCTTCTTGCGGCTCTCCTGCTCCTTGCAGTGGCCGTTCTTCCGGCTCCGGTACTCGCCGTCGACAATCCGAAACCGGTCATCCGGTACCTGAGCCCTGCCGTGGTCTCGGCGGGGGCCAAGGCCCCCCGGCTCTACGTCATCGGGACCGGCTTTGGCCAGGACTCCATGATCCAGTGGGACGGCATGGACCGGCCGACGGAGTACTACTCCAGCACCAAGCTGGCCCTCCAGCTGACGAACGATGACATGGCATACCCGGGCACGTACATGGTCACGGTCTTCAGTCCCGCGCCGGGCGGGGGCCTCTCCAATGCCAAGCCGTTCAGTGTGAAGTACAAGCCCCTGGTGAAGAGCCTCCGGCCTGCCATCGTCGAGCTGGAACCTGCCACCCTGCAGCCGAAAGGTGCCACGTCCTACTGGGAGATCCTGGGGAGCAAGCTGACCCCCGCCATGACCAATGCCTACGGGCGAGCCATTACTGTCACCTGCCAGGACGGGCAGCCGGTGATCCTGGCCCTCTTCAGTGACACCCTGACGCTTTCCACCAGCACAAAATCAGCCGTCTATAAGCTCACCTCCACCTCCCAGGGCCAGATCGGGACGTTCGAGCGTCAGCATACGATCAGCGGGCCCGCCACCGGCCTTGCGGCCCGGAGCGGCAGCGAGATCTATTACAGCTCCGGGAAGACAATCGTACGGGTCGTGGCAGGGAATCCCCCGGTATCCACCACCCTCGCCCTGCCTGCCACCATCGGGGGCCTGGACTATGTCGGGGGGTCCGAGCCGTTCCTGCTGGCCATCAGCGGCGCCTCGGGAGATCACCGGGTCTTCCGGGTGCCCCTGAACCCTGCCACCGGTGACCTCACCGGCACCTGGACAACCTTCGTGCAGATCAATGTCCCGCCGGGATCCCCGCTGGCATCCTTTACCTACACCGGTGTCTCACTCGTGCCTGTCTGGGGGTCCTCCCGCGAGCCGGCCC
>JAJRDF010000042.1 GCA_028678555.1 Methanomicrobiales archaeon | reverse complement strand
CCCCCAGGAGCGGTACAGTATTCGTCGTCTCAATAAGTGGAAACGGGACCGGATGGGCAATCCTGAAGTTCCTCCAGCGAATCCCGAAAAAAAAGATAACGATACCTTCTACCGGATCTTCGTCCCCGGGGGGACGGGCGAGAGGGGGGTGAGGAGCGATGCCCGGTCGCCGGCGGCGAGGAGCATTGCCTGGCTCTCCAGGCCGAAGATCTTCGCCGGCTTCAGGTTCACCACGACCACAATATCCTTTCCCACCAGCGATTCCACCGGGTAAAACTCGGCGATGCCTGCGATCACCTGCCGGGTCCCGTCGCCGATGTCCACCTGGAGCTTCACGAGTTTCTTTGCACCCTTCACCGGTTCCGCCGAGAGCACCTTCGCGGTCCGGATGTCCAGCCGGGCGAACTCCTCGATGGAGATCCCGGTCCGTTCCTGTTCGCGCATCTTCGCCTCCTTCACCCTCTTCTTCAGCAGGTCATCGAGACCCTTCACCTGGTCCGATTCCATCTTGGCAAAGAGCGGGGCCGGGTCCGGAAGGGCCCCCGCCTTCACCGGTTCCAGCCCCTCCCGGATCCCGTGGGCGGCGACCGGGTCCGCGTGCCCGAGCATCCTCCAGGCCCGCTCCGCCACCCCGGGCATCACCGGCTCCATGAGGAGTGTGAGGGCATGGACCAGCTGCAGGCAGTTCCGGATCACCGCTTCCGCCGCCGCCCGGTCCGTCTTCACCAGCTTCCAGGGCGCCTGGTTCTGGATGTAGGTATTCCCGTAGGCAGCAAGGGCCATCATGCCGTCCACGGCCCCCTTGAACTCGTAGTCCCGGACTGCCTTCTCCACCCCGTCCAGGGTCTTTTGGATGTGATCCAGTACCTCCGGGTCCACGGGCCCCTCGGGCACGGTGCCGAAGAACTGCGTGGTGAAGTACAGGCTCCGGTACAGGAAGTTCCCCAGGGTGGAGACCAGCTCGTTGTTGACCCGCTCGGCAAAGCCCTGCCAGGAGAAGTTCAGTTCCTTCGTGTGGCTGGTGTAGGAGAGGAGGTAGTAGCGCAGGTAATCGGGGTCCAGGCCCCGGTCCAGGTAATCCTCGCCGGTCCAGACCACGTAGCCCCGGGACTTGGAGAACTTCTGGTCATCGATCTTCACCATCCCGCTGGCCACGACGGCAGAGGGGGGATGGTAACCGGCGCCCGAAAGGAGTGCCGGCCAGAAGATGCAGTGGTGGTAGATGATATCGCTCCCGATGAAGTGGATGATGTCCCCGTCCCGGCACCAGAACCGCTGCCAGTCGCCGCCGGTCTTTCCCGCCCACTCCTCGGTGAAGGAGATGTAGCCGATGGGGGCATCCACCCAGACGTAGACCACCAGATCCTCCTTCCCGGGGAACCGGACGCCCCATTCCAGGGTCCGGGTGATGCACCAGTCGTGGAGTTCGTCCTTCACCCACCCGATTGCATAGTTCCGGGCATTGGAGGTGCCCCCCAGATCCGGGAGGTAGGACAAGAGCATGTCCCGGAAGGCCGAGAGCCGGAAGAAGTAGTGCTCCTGCTCCCGCAGTTCCGCCTCGGTACCGCAGATCCGGCACTTCGGTTTCCGGATCTCCCCCGGTTCCAGGTGCTTGCCGCATCCCTGGTCGCATTCGTCGCCCCGGGCCAGGGCACCGCAGTGGGGGCAGAGCCCCTCCACGTACCGGTCCGGAAGGGACCGCTGGCAGACCGGGCAGTAGCTCTGCTGGATCACCTGGGAGTACACGTACCCATGGTCCTGCAGCGCCTTCACCAGTGAGCGGGTCCTGCGGTGGTTCGTTTCCCCGTCTGTCATCCCGAAGTGGTCGAAGAGGACCCCCATCCTGCGGAATATGTCGTCAAAGTGGGCATGGTATTTCCGGGACAGGTCCGCGGGTGTCACCCCCTGCTCCTCGGCCATGACGACGATAGGGGTGCCGTGGTTGTCGGAACCGCAGACAAAGACCACGTCCTCGCCGGCCCGCCGCAGGAACCGCACGTAGAAGTCCGCGGGTACATACGTCCTGAGATGCCCCAGGTGGCAGGGACCGTTCGTGTACGGGAGCCCGCAGGTGACGAGCAGGGGCTTCTTCTCCATCCTCTAGAGTTTTATGGCTGCGGCTATAAATAGGATACAACCACGATGGCGAAAGCCCGCAGGGTGCCGGTCCGGTCATTCGGGTCCGAGGTGGAGGACCCGGCCGTCGGGGAACTGGCGGACTGGGTCAGGGAGCGGCGCGGATCCTCCGCAGATCTCACCACCTACCTCATGGAACGGTCCCTCCAGGTGCAGAAGGGCGTGGACATCCCCTGCGCCGGGGGCCTCTGCTACGGCGACCGGTGGCTCTCCTCTCTTCCCGGGATCCGGGACCGGGCTCTCGTCCATGATCTGGATCCCGTCACCACTGACGTTGAGAGGGACTCGCTCCAGGTGGTGGCAGCCCGGAAAGGAGCGTGGGTGGGAATCCCGGCCCCCCACAGGCTGGAGATCAGGGATGAATATTTCCATGATCCCGAGGAGGCCTGTGCCTCCCTCTGCGGGGCGTACCGGGATCTGATGAGGGCGATGCGGGACCGGGGCATCGGCGGCCACGTGATCCTGGCCGGGACCGCGGATCCCTGCGAGCTGGAAATCCTGGCGGGTTCCCGGGCGTACTATATGGTCCGGGATCCCACGGTGGACGACCTGGAACTCATCCTGGAATACCAGCCGCGGATTGCCCTCCCCGCACGACTCCTTCCGGAGGTATCCCGTCTCCAGGATGAGTACCGGGTCCGGTCCATTTCCCTCCTGGATGCCACACCGGAGGATCTCATGGCAGCATCGGAACTCCTGGACCCGGGCCGGGTGGAGACCGGGGGATACTGTACCGGGGAATGCGGGGAGTACTGGGACCGGCTGGTGGACCGGTCCCTCATTCCAGCGAGTCCGCCACCCCGGCCAGCCGGTGGAAGTGGGGGGTCTCCCCCGTCAGGAAGAACCGGATCCGGTCCACCAGGCTGAAGGGGAAGGTGCCCCCGGAGGCATGGGGATGGCCTCCGCCGCCGAACTGGCGGGCCACCAGGTGACCCACAGGGGGAACCGATCGGAGGGAGAACTTGCCGGACGGCGAGACCACCACCTCCATGTCAGATCCGAAGTGCTTCCGGATCTCCGAGGCCGTCTCGCTGGGGTACCCGTACATCGGCGCAAAGGCGATCCGGTAACGGTCCCCCAGGATCCGGGTCCGGGCCAGGGACCGCTGGATCATGCCCTTCATCTCCCCGTCGATCTTCCGGTACTCCTCGCGGATGTGGTCATCCAGGATCACGCCTTCGCTCAGCCGGTCCCTCACGTAGTCCCGGTTGCGGTTCTTTGAGAGCACCCTCCCCAGGATGGCGGAGCGGGGGTCCTGGTTCTTCCAGAGGTCGTAGTCGCAGACGACCCGGGCCACCTCCGCGGCCCGGGGATCGTCCGGCAGGAGATCGCCTGCCGCAATCCCGCAGGCGCACCTATCCGTGTCCAGATGGAGGAGATCCACCACCTCGCGGATGCTCTCCGACTCTCCCGCCTCCCAGCGGTGATGGTCCCTCCATTCCACCTTCCACCCGCGGGAGCGGGCTTTCCGCAGGAGCCGTTCGGTACCGTGCTGGTAGCCCAGATCAGAGATGGACAGGAGATCCCCGCGGCTCTCCGTCTCCACCACCGACGAGAGGAGGGTCACGAAGTTCCCCACCGATGAGAAAAGGGTGAACACCTCCCCGTATTTCATCCGGTGGATGGCATCGGCCCCGGCAGCGTCCAGGTCGTTGTGGGTCAGGTGGACCACCCGGGCACGGCGGGACCGGAGGGCCTCTTCCATCTCCTTCAGCGGTTTTCCCTGCCGGAACGGGAGTCCCCTCATTCCAGCAGTATTACCCCCGCGGGGTGATAAGAATGGTCATCCCGCGGAAAGACCCCAGTTCCGGTTGCGCCGACCGATGAGTTTTTTACCCCGAAGGATCCAGCTCTTCAGAAACTGCCTCAGTAGCTCAGACTGGGAGAGCGCCAGACTGAAGATCTGGCTGTCCCCGGTTCAAATCCGGGCTGAGGCATCCGGAAGCCCTCCTGCCATGGAGGGCCGCCCGAAAGCCGGGACATTCCGGATCACCGCCTCCCGCAGAAAAAATGCAATTAGCAAAGCATTTCTTCATCAAGATAATATTTTATGAATTTTTTATTCACAATATTTAAGTAAGGGACAGAGAAATTATTGGTAATGCACAGGGATCCGCATTGCCAGGCAGTACTGCATGCAGAACTGCCCCATATTCCGCCGCCGGTACCCGTCAACCAGGCCGGGCTCCCCCCGTTCCGGCACGAGCTCCGCTCCATAATTCAGATCCAGTACTCCTTCTTCCGGGACCACAGGGACTATGTCTATAACCCGTCCGCCCTCGCCGAATACTACTCCTACGATCCCTGGAAAGGCCTGATGCTCCCCTGATTCCCGGGCGGGGCTGAATCCCGTTTCCCCTCTTCTTCCCCTATCTTCCCTGAACCTCCCGCGTGCATCTTCTGTCCGCCCCACGGCCCTCCGGCTCATGTGCCGGGCGGGAAAGGTACGCCGCATATTGATAAAACTTATTTAAGTGGTCTGATTTCACATTTGGATTACTACAGGTGATTTTATAGATATTAAGCATCAGAAATAGCCATTTCAATTTAGAAATCTATAAATACTATTGATGATAATTAGGTGTTGCGGGCAATTCCGCCCCACCAGGAAGGGTCAGCACACACATGGAGCAAGCACTCATCCCATACCCTCACCGCAACACCCAGCTTCACCATGAGCTTCGCTCCAGGATCCTGATCCAGTATCTCATCCTCCGGGATCACGAGCACTATGTCTACAACCCTGCAGCTCTCTCCGATTACCTTGCCTCTGATCCCGCGATTCTCCTTTCCATAGCCTGACCCTTCCTCGGGTGCGAATCCCCGCCCCAATCCTCCTTACTCTGATTCTCTCCTCCTTTCCCCCGGTCATCCTCCGCCATCCCCGGCAAGGTGCCGCGGGGGTTCCCGCGTCCCTCTCCCGATACCTCCAATATCCCGGAGGGAGCATGGTACCATCAGCAAGGATTTATAGCAATTTTTCATGACAGTACTCACTGAGTCGGCCGAGATCGGGCGTTTCGGGGCGCCGGTGAGCGGCAGGAGGGCGAGCGGGGCATGACAAAAGGGGAGAAAAAGAAAATCGGGGGAAAGACGGCAGAGGAATGGTGCGAGAAGGGATACCACGAGAAGGACCCGGACCGGAAAGTCCGGTACTACAGCCGCGCCCTGGAGATTGACCCCCGCAATCCCCTGGCCTGGTACCACCGCGGCCTGGCCCTCATCGCCCTTGGCCAGTGGCAGGAAGCCCGCCGATCCTTTGAGCAGGTGCTGGAGATCGCCCCCGACCATGCCGGTGCCTGGACCGGCCGGGGACGGACCGAGGAGGAGGAGCACCGGTACGACGATGCCCTCACCTCCTTTGACCGCGCCCTCGCTCTCGACAGCCGCCAGCCTTCGGCCTGGTTCCACCGGGGCCGGGTGCTGGCCGCACTGGGCCGGCACCGGGAGGCCCGGGAATCATACGACCAGGCCCTGGCCCTGGATGACCGGGATGCGAGGGCGTACTATTTCCGCGCCCTCTCCCTGGAAGCGGAGGGGCAGCACGAACAGGCCCTCGCTGCCCTGGACCGGGCACTGGCCCTGAACGCAAAGGATGCCGATGCCTGGGCCCTGAAAGGCAGGGTGCTCTCCACGCTGGAACGCCATGAAGAGGCACTGGAATCCCTGGAGCAGACCCTGGCTCTGAGTGCCCGTTCGCCCGATGCCTGGCTCCAGAAGGGCCTCGTCCTCCACCACCTGGGCAGGGACGCGGAGTCGGTGTCAGCCTTCGACCGGGCCCTGGCCCTGGACCCGTCCCAGGCCACCGCCTGGTACTACCGGGGAATCGCGCTCCATGCGGCGGGGAAGCACCCCGACGCGGTGAAGGCCTTTGACAGGGCGCTGGCCCTGAACGAACGGCTGGTGGAGGCCTGGTACCACCGAGGGATCACCCTTCTCGAGGATGCACGCTACGAGGACGCGGTCGCCTCCTTTGACCGGGCCCTGGCCGGGAATAACCGGAACATGGGTGCCTGGTACAACCGGGGCCTGGCCCTGATCGCGCTGGAACGCCACGCGGATGCGGTGACCTCCTTTGACCGGGCCGTGGCCATCGATGCCGGTGATGCGGGTGCCTGGTACAACCGGGGCCTGGCCCTCATCACCCTGGGAAGGGACAGCGAGGCCGTGGAGTCCCTCACCCGGGTGCTCTCCCTGGATGCCCCGGATGCCCATGCCCTGTCGGTGAAGGGCCTGGCCCTGAAGGCGATGGGCAGGTACCGGGAGGCCATCGACGTCTTTGACGAGGCCCTCAGGGAGGAGGAGGAGAACCCCAACACTTGGTACCACCGGGGGATCGCGCTGGCCGAGCTGGGTGAGCACGGCGAAGCGGTCGCATCCTTTGACCGGACGCTGGAGAGGGAGCCTGATCTGGCCGCCGTCTGGTTCCACCGCGGGGAGTCGCTGGCTGCAGCCGGGAGATCCGAAGAGGCGCTGGCATCCATCGACCGCGCCATCCGGCTGGAACCCGATGATGCGGAGGGCTGGGTGCGCAAGGGGGAGGTGCTCACCATCCTGGGCCGTACGGAAGAGGCCCTGACATCGTTCGGGGAAGCCATCCGGAGGGAACCGGGAGCCGTGGAAGGGCACCTGGCCCGGGGGAAGGCGCTCATGGCGCTGGCCCGTTACCACGATGCCCTGGGAGCGTTCGGCGAGGTCCTCCGTCTGGACCCCCGCCACGCGGAGTCCTGGTTCCAGCGAGGTCTCGCGCTCTCCCGGCTCCACCGGTTCAGCGAGGCCCTCACCTGCTTTGACCGGGTGGAGAGGATCGCCCCCGGCCAGGCGGCCACCTGGCTCCAGCGGGGGGAGGTGCTGGAATCCCTGGATCAGTTCGCTGAGGCTGCGGAAGCCTACCGGAGAGCCCTGGACATGGAGCCCGGGGATGCCGGTGCCTGGTACCGGTACGCAGTGATCCTTGCCCGCCTGGAGCAGGAGGAGGAAGCCGGGAAGGCCCTGGCTCAGGCGGTTGCGATCGATCCCTCCCGCCCGGCCGCGTGGACCCTCCGGGGCACCCTGGCCCTGGGACGGCAGCGGTTCGGGGAGGCTGCGGATCACCTGGAGGAGGCTGTCCGCCTCGCCCCGGATGACACCGCCGCCTGGTTTGCCCTGGGGCAGGCCAGGGAGGCGCTGGGCAGGCACGAGCTGGCTGTGGAGGCCGCGGACCAGGTGCTGGGCCGCTCGCCCGATCACGAGGGGGCATGGCTCACCCGTGCCCGGGCCCTCTCCCCCCTGGGGCGGCACGACGAGGCCCTGGATGCCCTGAAACGGGCCGTGGATCTGAATCCGGAGGATCCGTCCGCCTGGAGGGAACGGGGGATGGTGCTCCAGAGGCTGGGGCGGCATGGCGACGCCGTCAGCGCCTTCGCGAGAACTGCAGCCCTCTCACCGGAGGATGCCCGGGCATGGTACCGTCAGGGTCTCTCCCTGCGGGCCCTCACCCGGGATGCCGAGGCGCGGGCCTCCTTTGAACGCGGTCTCTCCCTGGTTCCCCGCGATGCGGGGGCATGGTACTGCCGGGGGATGGTGCTGGAGGAGCTGGCGCGCTACCGGGAGGCGATGGAGGCATACGACCGGGCCCTCTCCCTCCAGCCCGGGCACGCGGGGGCCTGGTACCGTTCCGGCGTCTGCCTGGCGCTGCTGGGCAGGAACGCGGCGTCTGCCGAGGCGTTTGCAAAGGCTGCCGAGTCAGACCCGTCCCATACAGAAGCCCATGCAGAGCATGGCCGGATGCTGGAGATCCTGGGCCGGCACAGCGAGGCCGTCACGGCACTGGACCGGGCGATCCGGCTGGATCCCGACCGGGGATCCGCCTGGTACTACCGGGGCCGGGCGCTGGTGGCGGACGGAAGGGATGAGGAGGCCATCGAATCCCTCCTGCGATCCACGGCTCTGGATGAACGGAACGCCGGTGCATGGGAGCAGCTGGGGCTGGCCCTGGCCCGGAAGGGAAGGAACCGGGAGGCCGAAGGGGCGCTGGAGAAGGCCATCGCCCTCTCACCCGACAGCCTGATCGCCTGGTACCACCGGGGACGGGTTGCCCGGGAGCTGGGACGCGCAGGAGATGCAGAGGCTGCGTTCCGGAAGGTCCGGGAGATCGCCCCGGGGACACCGGAGGAATGGTTCCTCCACGGCTGCGCAGGTGAGGATCTGGGGCAGTTTGCGGGGGCGGTGGAGTCCTTCCGGCACGCGCTGGAAGGGGACCCGCAGCTGACCGGGGCCTGGCTGCACCGGGGCCTGGCGGAACAGGAGCTGGGGAAGAACGCAGAGGCGGTGGAGTCCTTCCGGCACGCGCTGGAAGGGGACCCGCAGCTGACCGAAGCCTGGCTGCACCGGGGCATGGCGGAACAGGAGCTGGGGCAGTACGCCGACGCGGTGGCCTCCTTCGGGAAGGTGCTGGAGCTGGATCCGGACCAAAAGGATGCCCTCTCCCGGAGGGGCTGGGCCTTCACCATGATGGGCCGCTACGATCAGGCCGTGGAGACGTTCCACCTGATCCTTGATCGTGATCCCGAGGACGCGAGGACCTGGTACCTGCTGGGGGTCACCCTGAATAAGCTGGAGCGGTATCCGGACGCTGAGGAGGCCTTCGGACGCGCTGCGGAGCTGGACCCGGCATCCACCGGATCGTGGTACAGCCGGGGCTGGACCCTGAAGGAGATGGGCCGGTACGAGGAGGCCGTGGAGGCGTTCCGGAAGGCCCTGGAGATCGATCCCCAGCACGAGGGGGCGTGGTACTTCCAGGGGTATGCCCTGCGGGAGCTGGGCCGGTACGGGGAGGCCATCGCCTGCTTTGAACGGTCGCTGGAGATCAGCCCGGAGAACGCCGTGGCCTGGTACCTGAAGGGATGGTGCCTGGGAGCTCTCGAGCGGTACGAGGAGGCCATCGCCGCCTTTGACGAGTCCCTGCGGATCGATCCGGATGATCCGGGGGCACACTTCAACCGCGGGATGGCGCTGGACAGGCTGGGCAGGTATCTGGAGGCGCTGGAGTCCTACAGCCACTCACTGGTGCGGGATCCCACCGGACCGCGCTGGAACGGGATCCCGATCTTCTGGATGCCTGGAAGGGCCTCCAGGAAGTCCAGTTCCGCGGGGAACAGTACGGGGAGGCCGTGGTATCCCTGGAGCATGCCCTGGCCCTCTCCCCGGAAGATGCCCGTCTCTGGTGCCGGAAAGGGTACGCCCTGGCCAGGGAGGAGCGTGCCGGGGAGGCCGTGGAGGCCTTCGACCGTTCTGTGGAGCTGGATCCCGGATCCGGGAGGACATGGTACGAACGCGGCCTGGCCCTGATGGAGATGAGCAGGTACGACGAAGCCGCCGACTCCCTGGACCGGGCGCTGGCCGCCGGGGCCGGGGATGCCCGTATCCATTACCAGCGGGGCCTCGCCGCCTTCCACCGGGAACGGTATGATGAGGCGGGGGCTGCCCTGCAGGAAGCGACCCGGTCCGATCCGGAAGATGCCGGGGCCTGGTATTACCTTGGCCTGACACGTCTGGAGCAGGGGGAAGCCGAAGGGGCCGTCGAGGCCCTCGATGCCTCCCTCGCCATCGATTCCCGGGACCTCCATGCCTGGCACCACCGGGGTGCCGCCCTCTCCGCCCTGGGCCGGTACGACGAGGCGGAACATTCCTACCGGAAAGCCCTCGCCCTGGATCCGTACCATGCCCGGACCCACCAGGCCATCGGGACCGATCTCCATGCCACGGGACGGTACCCGGAGGCCGTCCAGGCCCTGGACCGTGCGCTGGACCTGGACCCGGGCTGTACCGACTGCATGCTGAAGAAGGGGCTCTCCCTCGAGGCCCTCGGCAGGCATGAGGAAGCCCTCGCCGAGTTCGTCCGCCTGTGCGAAGCGGAGCCGGACCGGGCTGAGGCGTGGTACCGGCGGGGCGCAGCCCTGGAGGTGACCGGCGAGCCCGGGGCCGCCCTGGATGCCCTGGACCGGGCCCTGGCCCTGGGATACGCGGATCCTGCCCTCTGGCTCCTCCGGGGTAAGATCCTCCTCCGCCGCGGTTCTGCCGACGAGGCAGTCCATTCCCTGGACCATGCCCTGGAAGGGGCCCCGGAGATCGAACGGGGCTGGTTCCTCCGGGGACAGGCCCACGCGGCGGCAGGGGACCACCTGCATGCCGCAGAGGATTTCGGGCGCAGTGTGGAACAGGAACCGGAGCATGCAGACGCATGGTTCCGGAAGGGGATCTCCGAAGAGGCACTGGACCGCCATACGGATGCGGTGGCCTCCTTTGCCCGTGCAGCGGAGCTGGACCCGGACCGTGCCGATTCCTGGTACCGGCTGGGGCTGGCCCGGCAGCGGATCGATGATCCGTCAGGTGCCGTGGAGGCGCTGGAGAAGGCGGTGG
>JAJRDF010000152.1 GCA_028678555.1 Methanomicrobiales archaeon | reverse complement strand
TGACCATCGACATGCTCCGCCGGGACGCCGGTCTCCTCACGGTCCTGGACCAGGCAGACCTGGTCCTCGTCATTGCGGGGCTCACGGTGCCGGGGAAGTACCTGGGCGGAACACCGGCCACGCTCGCTGAGGTGGAACAGGTGGGGACCCGGCTCCATGGGCCGGTGAGGGTGCTGGGGGGGCCGGTCCTTTTCGGGTCTTCATCGGGCGGAGGGCGGAAGGCAACCCTGCGGGAGATTGCAGGCTACAACGTCCTCCTCTCCGGAAGCCCGGCCGAGGCGCTGTCATCCTGGCTGGACGGCGGGGAGCCGGTGGGCCGGGAGGACTACCTGAAGAGCGACCGGTGGGCCGTTGCAGGCGCTCCGGTGATCCGCCAGCACCCGGACTATCCCCGGGTCATGTGCGAGCTGGAGACCGGCACCGGCTGCCACCGGTCCATCACCGGCGGGTGCTCCTTCTGCACGGAGCCCTTCCACGGCCCGCCCCGGTTCCGGGATCACTCCGCCGTGGCAGCCGAAGCGGGGGCCCTCTACCGGGAGGGTGCCCGGCACTTCCGGCTCGGCCGGCAGGCCGATCTCCTCACCTACGGGGTCCCGGCGGGCCAGGAGTTCCCCCGGCCGGATCCCGGGGCGCTGGAACGGCTCTTCTCCGGGATCCGGACAGAGGCCCCGGACCTCTCCACCCTGCACATCGACAACGTGAACCCCGGGACCATCGCCCGCCACGAGGAAGCGTCCGCAGAAGCCCTCCGGGTGATCGTGGACCACCATACCCCGGGCGATGTGGCCGCGTTCGGCATGGAGACGGCGGACCCGGAGGTGGTGGCACTGAACAACCTGAAGGCCATGCCGGAGGAGGTGATGCGGGCGATAGAGATCGTGAACCTGGCGGGGGCAAAGCGCCGTGACGGGATCCCGGAACTCCTCCCGGGCCTCAACTTTGTCACCGGTCTCGACGGGGAGACCGCGGAGACCTTTGCCCTGAACCGTGCGTTCCTCTCGGATGTCATGGCCCGGGGCCTGCTGGTCCGGCGGGTAAACCTCCGGCAGCTGATGCCGTTTCCCGGAACGAGGGCGTACGATCAGAACACCCTGGGGAGGCATGACAGGGAGTTCCGCCGGTTCAAGGAGTGGGTCCGGAAGGAGTTCGACCTGCCCATGCTGGCCCGGGTCTTCCCGGCCGGGACCGTGATCCGGTCGGTGGAGGTGGAGGTGGCAGGCCCCACTTCCTTTGGCCGTCCCATGGGATCCTATCCCATCCTGGTGGGGATCCCCCTCACGCTGCCGGAGGGGATGGTGCTGGACGTGGTGGTGGTAGACTGGGGGATGCGGTCGGTGACAGCCCTTCCCGTCCCGGTGGACGTGAACCATATCCCGATTGCGGCGCTGCGCTGGCTCCCGGGTGTGGGGAGGAAGCGGGCAGCCGCCATAGCCGCGGCACGCCCCTTCCGGTCCCGGGAGGAGTTCCGGCAGGCAGGGGGAGTGACACCCCTCGAAGGGCTCCTTTCGTTCCTGCCCTAGGCCTCGCGGAGCTCCATCACCCGCAGGATATCGGTGCGGGTGACGATGCCGGCAAGGGTGGACCCTTCCACGATGGGGATCCGGCCGATCCCCTGCTGGGTCATCAGCCGGAAGGCGGCGGTGAGGAGGGCATCCGGAGGGAGGGTGACCAGAGTCCGGGTCATGATATCCTTCACCTGCTTCGCGTCCCGGTCTATCTCGGGCGTGCGGTGGACATCGTCCAGGGTAACCAGACCCACGAGTGCCCCCTGGTCCACCACCGGGAAGGCCAGGTGCTTGGTCGCGTACATCATCCGGATCAGTTCCGGCACCGTGGTCGCAGGCGGGACCGTGAGGACATCCCGCGTCATCACGTCGGTCACCCGGAGATCCTTGAGGAGCACGTTGTACCGGACCATCATCGACTCCTGGTCGGCCCCGATGTAGATGAAGAAGGCGATGATGATCAGGATGGGGTTGAAGACGAGGAGGACCCCGGCGATTCCCATGAGCACGGCGAAGCCCTTCCCGATGTCGGCGGCCAGCTTCGTGGCCCGGGCCAGGGGCATCCGGGTGGCAAGAAATGCCCGGAGCACCCGTCCCCCGTCCATGGGGAAGGCCGGGATCAGGTTGAAGAGAAAGAGCATGATATTGAGGAGTGCCAGGTATCCCAGGACGAAGAGGGAAGCCCCGGCGACGGCCGGGGAGAGGGCGGCGGCATAAACCCCGTATGCCAGGATCCAGAAAAGGAGACCCAGGCCCAGGCTGGTCAGCGGGCCGGCGAGGGCCATCGGCAGCTCGTGCCGGGGGTCCGGGAGGTCGTCCTCGATGGAGGAGACGCCTCCCAGGATCAGCAGGGTGATGGAGTGGATCTTGATCCCGTGCCTGAGCGCCAGCAGGCAGTGGGCCAGCTCGTGGATGAAGACCCCGAAGAAGAGGCCCAGGGCCACCACCACCCCTACCACGTAGGGGTTCATGGCCACTGCAACGAGTGAGGTATCGATGGTGATGGTGGGGAGAAATCCGAAGATCCCTGCCGCCGCATTGAAGAATCCCTCGATCAACCGGGCCGTCAGCTCCACGTCTCTCCCGATCAGCCAGGCAAAGAGGGGGATGGCCAGGATGAAGCTCACGTGGAGCTTCACCGGTATGCCAAAGATCTTCCCGATAGAGAGGGACCAGTTCATGGGGATACGTATCTTTTTAATGTTATAGAATCTATCTTGCTCTGATAGGGATGATCACGCAGATAACGGAGCTTTTCGGGCTTTCCGTGTACACCGACAAGGCGGCCTATGTCGGGGACGTGGAGGACGTGGTGATTGACGTGGACGCGAAGAAGCTAGACTCGCTGGCCATCGGCAACCTGAACCCCGACTTCGTGGATATCAAGGGGTTCAAGGGGATCAAGGTACCCTTCCGGATCATCAAGTCCATCGGCGACATCATCGTCATCCGCCACCTCTCCCACCCCTTCAAGGCCGAGAAGGAGATGTGAGGGGCAGGGACTTTCGGTTCCCCTCTTTTTCCGCCCCCTCCCATGGAATCACGGGAGATCTTCAGCGGTCTCGCCACCATCCCCCCGGTCTTTCTGCGCCTCGATGGCAGGGCGTTCCACGGCCTTGCCCGTTCCCTGGCCCTTGCGAGGCCCTTTGATGCCCGGTTCTGCCGGGCGATGGCAGAGGTCTCTGCACGGCTGGTGGCAGAGAGTGGCCTCTCCCCTGTCCTGGCATTCACCTTCTCCGACGAGATCAGCCTGTACTTCACCACCCTCCCCTTCAGCGGCCGGGTGGAGAAGCTGGACTCGGTGGCCGCCTCCTATGCGGCCACCTGCCTCACGCTGGCCCTGGGAATCTCCGAGCCCCTTGCCTTCGATGCCCGGGTCGTCCAGGCATCACCCGATTACGCAGAGACATACCTGCAGGAGCGGCAGGCGGAGGCGTGGCGGAACCACATGAACGCCTGGTGCCAGGAGACGCTGGTCCGGGAAGGGATGGATCCGAGAAAGGCCGCC
>JAJRDF010000151.1 GCA_028678555.1 Methanomicrobiales archaeon | reverse complement strand
CCTGTTTGCCCGGGTCGGCGGCGGGATCTTCACGAAAGCAGCCGACGTGGGCGCGGATCTCGTGGGCAAGGTGGAGGCAGGTATCCCGGAGGATGACCCCCGGAACCCGGCGGTCATCGCCGACAACGTGGGCGACAATGTCGGCGACATCGCTGGCATGGGTGCGGACCTGTACGAGTCCTACGTCGGTTCCATTGTGGCCACGATGCTCGTGGGCGCCGCCGGGATTCTGGGCGCCACGGTCTCCCCCACGAACGTAACGAACCTGGTGCTCCTCCCGCTCATCATTGCGGCTGCCGGGATCGTGGCCTCGGTCATCGGCTCGTTCTTTGTCCGGTCGTCACAGAACGAGGCCAGTGCCATCCACAGGGCCTTCAACATGGGGACGTTTACATCCCTGATCCTCACCGTCATCGCCACGTACCTGCTGGTCCAGTACATGCTGGGATCGGCCTTCATCGGCGTGACCATCGCAACGGTGGCAGGGCTCCTGGCCGGCTTCTTCATCGGGCTCATCACCGAGTATTACACCTCCTACGACCGTCCGCCTACCCAGCGGATCGTGAAGGCGGCCGAGACCGGTGCCGCGACCGACATCATCACGGGCCTTGCCGTCGGGCTGGAGTCCACCGTCTTCCCGGTGCTGATTGTCGCAGCTGCCATCCTCGTCGCGGTCCAGTTCGCTCCCCCGGGCCTGGCCCTCTACTGCATCGCCATCGCAGGCGTGGGGATGCTTGCCACACTGGGGATAACCCTGTCGGTGGATGCGTATGGCCCCGTAGCCGACAACGCCGGGGGGATTGCCGAGATGTCCCACCAGGACAAGAGTGTCCGGGCTATCACCGACACGCTGGACTCGGTGGGGAACACGACGGCCGCCATCGGGAAGGGATTCGCCATCGGCGGGGCGGCCCTCACAGCCCTGGGCCTGGTGGTGGCCTACACACAGGCGGTGCGCCTGAATGTGGTGGACCTCCTGGATCCCACGGTCTTTGTGGGTGTGCTCATCGGGGCTATGCTTCCGTTCCTGTTCTGCTCCTTCTCCATGACCGCGGTAGGGAAGGCGGCTGGCGAGATTGTACAGGAGGTCAGGCGCCAGTTCAAGGAAATCCCGGGCCTGATGGAGGGGACGGCGGAGCCTGACTACTCGGCCTGCATCACCATCTCCACGAATGCCGCGCTCCGGCAGATGGTGATCCCGGGGGTCATGGCCATCCTCGCCCCTCTCCTCGTCGGTAAGCTCTTGGGCATAGCGGCCCTCGCCGGTTTCCTGGTGGGGTCCATCGCGAGCGGCTTCATCGTGGCCATCTTCATGGCCAACGCCGGCGGTGCCTGGGACAACACCAAGAAGTACATCGAGCAGGGGCACCTGGGCGGGAAGGGCTCCGCTGCCCACAAGGCAGCGGTCACCGGCGACACCGTTGGCGACCCCTTCAAGGACACGGCCGGGCCGGCGCTCAACATCCTCATCAAGCTGATGGCCATCGTCTCGGTGGTCTTTGCCCCCCTCTTCCTCTGATCCCCCCCTGTTTTTTTCCATTTATCGGCTGTACCGGCATCGTGCGGGAGGGGGCAGGCCCCCTCCCGGTCCCTCCCCATGAGGATAACCACTCGTTCGGTGTCAGGGTCGGATTGATCCACATCCCGGAAACAACCGGCAGGGGGTGCCCACGCGGCGGGGGCGGCGAGCCCCCGAGAGCGTCTCAGCAGTACAATGCGATTGTCTCATACCGACACACCTCGATCTGAGAACACCTCGGGGTCGGGGCGGGGGCGGAAACGAAAGCTATAAGGATCGCGGCAGGAACCCCATCCTGTACCGACATGCCTCCGGATACCGTGAACGCGGCAGAGCGCGGGCGGCTGACGCTCATCCGGCAGTTCATGCTGGCTTCCCGGGAACTGGAGATGTTCGCCGGCTGGAACCACTCTGAACCGGGCCGGGGGTATCATCTCTACGCCCACCCGGAGCTCCCGGTGCGGAGCGCCGGGGCGGGTGAGACCGGTCTCACCCTGATCGGGTATTTCATTGACCCGCTCCATCCCGAATGGGATGACAGTCAGGTTCTTGCGCACCTGGCAGAAGAACTGGATGCCGGCCGGGATCCCCATGACGCCACGGAATACATCGGAGGGAGGTGGATCCTCCTCCTCAGCCGTCCGGAAACGTGTCTCCTGATCCCTGACAGCTGCGCCCTCAGGCAGGCATACTACGGGAGAACTGCCGACGGGTCGCTGTACGTCGCCTCCCAGCCGGGCCTCCTGGAGAGGGTGCCGGGGACCCGGGTCGGGGACGGCCTGCTGGTGGACAGGTTCGGTCTCAGGCCGCCGGAGACACTGCCATCGGGGGATATGGAGGTGTTCCGGCTGCTCCCCAACCACCGGCTGGACCTGGTCTCGGGGAGGAGTACCCGCTTCTGGCCGCGGAAGCCCTTTTCGGATATTCCCCTGGACGACGGGGTCGCCCGGTCCGCCACGCTCTTCCGGCAGGAGCTGGCGGCCATTGCCCACCGGTACCAGGTGGCCGCCACCCTGACCGCAGGATTCGATTCCCGGATCATGCTCTCAGCCCTGCGCGGAAAGGAGAAGGGGATCCGGTTCTACGTGAACCGGCACATTGAGCACCCGGAGGGCCACCGGGACCAGGTGATTCCCGCGAAGATCGCAGCGGATCTGGGCCTCGATTTCCGGATCATTGATACCCGTCAGCCCGTGGAGGACTGGTTCCGGGAGCTCTTCCGTGGCAATATCTCTTATTTCATTGAGGGCGTCGGGGGTGAGAACCGGGCCCACGAGATCGCTGCCGTCTACCGGAGCGATGTGGCGGGACGGATGGGCATCTCCGGGGTGGTAAGCGAGCTGACCCGGGCGTACTTTTACACCGGCAAGTCCAACATCCCGTACCCGAAGTCCATCACCGCCTCCTCCCTGGAAGGGCTGAACGTCTGGTGGGGGAAGAGGAACCGGGTGGAGAGGAAGGATCTGGAGGCGTGGCTGGAAGACGCCCGGGCCGTGGAGGGGGACTTCAATATCCGGCTCCTGGACCTCTTCTACTGGGAGCACCTGCTGGGCCGGATCCTGGCCACCATGCTGCTGGAGTACGACCTGGTCTCCGAGCACTGTGCCCCGTATAACAACCGGTTCCTCCTCTCCACCATCCTCCAGGTGCCGGTACGCTACCGCTCACATCCCGACTACCTCTTCCATGCCCGGGTCATCGAACACCTCTGGCCGGAGCTCCTGCAGTACCCCATCAACCCGGCGAGCCTGTGGGAGCGGCTGCGGCTCCTGGGGGTTGCCTGGGCCACCCGGACCGGCACCCGCGGGCTGGGGAGCCGGCTCTTCAACCTGGTGAACAGGTACCGGTACTAGAGCCGGCGGCGGGGTCTCCCGACATAACCTCATTCAAACCCATCAGCCGATCCATGCGGGAGGGGGAAACCCCCTCCCGGCCCCACCCCTGTGAGGACAGCCCGCCAGGTGGGGTAAATGGTACAGGACGGCTCACCCGTTCCCGGAA
>JAJRDF010000041.1 GCA_028678555.1 Methanomicrobiales archaeon | reverse complement strand
GGGGATGGTTTCTGTCTGGTATCGGTATTCGATATCGGAATCACACAGGGGACAGCGGCCGGGAAAGACACTCTGCACTAGAGGCCCCCGCCACCCAGCTTGTCCCGGGCAATCTTCACCGACATGGGGGTCACCACCACGTAGCGCTGGTCACCCAGCCCCACGATATCCCCGTTCACGTCCCGGGCCACGTCCTTCAGATCCTTGAGCACCCGTTCGTAGGTGATCTTGTCCATCTTGAGGCGGCCGATGTCAATGATGACGATGTTCCCGTTGTAGACCTCCTCCTTGACCCGGGGGGTGTCCTTCAGGTCGCCGATGGTGGCCACCTTCACGTACATGCTGGCGGGCTGGTCCGACATGGTCCCCTCAAAGGAGGCCAGGTCCAGCTCCATGTAATCGTCCTGGCCGGTGGGAGGGCTCCTCCCGATGATGCTGTCGAGTAATTTGCTCATAAAAGGGTTCTTCCCCGGGAGTTATTTAAATGTATCTCCGGGCCGATTCCGGAACGGGCGTCACAGTTCCAGGTTCCAGACCGGGTCGCCGACGTAATGGACCGTTTTTGCCATCTTGCCCTTCTCCTGCCCCCGCATGGCCTGTGCATCGAAGTGGGCGATGGCGATGGCCAGGGGTTTCCCGTGCCGCACGTCGGCCACCACGGCAGGGCAGCCGGCCTTCACGTCGTCAGTGACCGAGACGATCCCCGGACGCATCACGTCGGCGCCCTTCACGAGGAACGGCACCGCGCCCATGTCCACCACGATCCTCCGCTGGGGGAACGGCCGCTCGATGGCACCCCGGAGGGTGGGGAAGACCCAGGCATCCTTCTCGAACAGCAGCAGCTTCCGGTCCACCACGAAGAGCTGGAACGGGGCATCCGTTTCCGCGATCTCCACCCGGTCCGATGCGAAGAGGGCGGCGCCGTCCCCGATCTGCTCCCGCAGGCGGGCCTGGAGTGCGGCCACCTGGTCCTTCCGGATGCTGTGGCGTTTCCTGATGGTGAGTGCACCCATGGCTGCTCTTTCATTCTCGCTCCCGGCACATCAAGGGTGCGGTGACCGAAGGACCGCGTGCCCTCCCGTGTGACGCGGCCGGGCTGCCTCTCCGGTGACGGAAGACCGCGTTACCTTTATGTCGCTTCTCCACGCATACTGTGTACTCCGGAGCGATTAGTGAGGGTATTTTTATGACCCGGCGTCCGATGGAGATTCTGGACCAGGTGCTCAACCGCCAGCCCGTGATCGTCTCGCTGAGGGGGAACCGGGAGATCCGGGGAATCCTGCAGGGGTACGACGTGCACATGAACCTTGTGCTGGACCGGGCAGAGGAGATGGTGGAGGGCGTGGTGCAGAAGAGGGGCACGCTGATCGTCCGCGGCGACAATGTCATCTATATCTCGCCGCTGGTGGGGTAAATTCGGGAGGGTAACATATGTCAAAGGGCACGCCATCGATGGGGAAACGCCGGAAGAGGACGCATATCGCGTGCCGGCGGTGCGGTCACATCTCGTACCATGTCAGGCACAAGGTCTGCTCGTCCTGCGGCTTCGGCCGGAGCTCGCGGATGCGGAGCTACCGCTGGATCAACAAGAAACCGAAGATCCCCACCCATTGAGAGTTTTGGGAGAGCATGTGCGGAATCGTTGGCATCGCGGATGCTGGCGGTGTTTCCTTTTCCCTGTACCATGCGCTGTATGCTCTCCAGCACCGGGGCCAGGAGAGCGCCGGTATCTCCACCTATGCTGACGGCTGCTTCTACAAGCACAAGGGCCAGGGCCTTGTCGGCGAGGTCTTTGACCGGACCGCGCTCTCGGGCCTGAAGGGGAACGTGGGGGTGGGCCATGTCCGGTACCCCACGACGGGGGCTAACCTCCCGGAGAACATCCAGCCCTTCAACTTCCGGTTCCGGGACCACTTCTTTGCCATCGCCCACAACGGCAACCTGGTGAACGCGGCCCAGCTCCGGGCCGAGTACGAGCAGGCGGGAGAGATCTACTCCACCACCACCGATACTGAGGTTATCGCCTCGGTGATCGTGGACGAGTACCGGAAGGGCCACAGCATCCAGGACGCCATCGTGCTCTGCCTGCACCGGCTCCGGGGTTCCTACTCCGTTGTACTCATGGTGGACGACGAGCTCTACGCCTTCCGGGATCCGCTGGGGATCAAGCCCCTCTGCTTCGGCACGATCCCCGGGGGCCACATCGTGGCCTCCGAGTCGGTGGCCATCGACGTGCTGGGCGGAACCCTGATCCGTGAGGTCCGGCCCGGCGAGATGCTCCGGCTCACCCATGACGGGTACGACTCCCTCCAGATCACCATGGCCGACCGGCCGGCCCACTGCATCTTCGAGTTTATCTACTTCGCCCGGGCCGACTCCGTGATCGAAGAACAGCTGGTCTACGACGTGCGGAGGAAGATCGGGGCATCCCTCTACGACGAGGCACCCGTAAAGGCGGATCTCGTCTCCCCGGTCCCGGACTCCGGCACGTCGATTGCCATCGGGTTTGCCCACCACTCCGGGATCCCGTACCTGGAGGGGCTCATGAAGAACCGGTACATGGGCCGGACGTTCATCAAGCCGTCCCAGAAGGAGCGGGAGTCGGCCGTCCGGATCAAGCTGAACCCCATCACCGGCCACATCTGCGGGAAGTCCGTGGTCCTGGTCGATGACTCCATTGTCCGGGGTACCACCTCCCGGCACATCGTGGACCTGATGAAGGAGTCCGGGGCCGAGGAGGTGCACGTCCGGATCGGTTCCCCGCCCATCAAGGCCCCGTGTTACCTCGGGGTGGACATGCCAACCAGGGAAGAGCTGATCGCGAGCGACAAGGAGACCCAGCAGGTCCGGGAGTCCATCAACGCCACCTCGCTCCACCACATCTCCCTGGACGCACTGGTGCAGGCCATCGGCCTCCCGAAGGAACACCTCTGCACCGGCTGCCTCACCGGCGGCTACCCGGTCCCTATCGAGGGTGAATCCTGCATGGCCCGGATCGTGGACTTCGTGGGCGGCACCTACCAGACGAAACTGGGGGCGTTCAAGGGGGAGGGACAGGGGCAGGAAGGGAAACGGGGATCTTCGGTGAAGGCGATTCCTCCCAAGAGAGCGAGATCGAAGAAATAGTTACGTTATTTTTATAGACCAACTGGGATTTTCTTGGATCCCGTCGATCATTCTGTTACAAACAGAAATCCGCCCCTGATGTCTTCAACAAGTTCTGCCAGTCCGGATGGGAGGGATCCGGATAGGACCCGCTTCCCGCCCTGAAAGTTCCCCCGACGAGATACCATCCATGGCTTGAGCCTTCGTGCTCCCAGATAAATGAATCATCATAAGAATTGAACCGCCAATCATCATAGCCTTCCTGCCACTGATTCAATCCATTCTGAGAGAATTGCATGAACATTCTGGTCGAGGGCGATGCCATATAATCCGTAAAAATGACAGTATCTTGCGGGATAGCATTTTTATCGAAATAGAGATGAGATTGGATCTGTTGCACAGGCGGGCAGGGACTGGAGTAGGTAAAGTTTAGTTTCGGAAGGATAATCGATTCGTTACCGATGGGGGTGAGTGTCTGGATGAACTCAACGGGAGGTACCAGGCCTGTATGGTAATCTGATATCTCAACGGAATATTGGTCCGTCGGAAAGAGGGAGTCCATCCGTATGACGACGAACCAGAATGCATCTCCTGGTGAGAGATCGACTTCATCGATGCCTGGCGGCGATTTCACAATTTCAGCTGACGTATTGGATCGTTCAAATTCTGATTGGGAGATAGGGAGTTCCCCCACCTGCGGGATGTCATTTTTCACGGGAAGCGGCAGGTAAAAGGTGAGGTTGTGGATTGGCTCGTTCGTGGAGATGGTGAGTTTGTACTTTGAACGGGATAAAAAAGCACGGGGTTGCCATTCCATGCAACCGGAGGAAATGATAAGAACGAGAATTCCGAGAATTAAGAAAATTCTCCACCCAGACATGAAAACCGTATAGCGAGGGATGGATTTGAACCATCGATCTACGGGTTATGAGCCCGTCGGGATATCCTGACTACCCCACCTCGCTCCCCGGGCATCATACTATTCTTTGGGGTACGGGATATAGTTTTCTGGAAAACCGGCGGCGATAGATGGATTTCCTCTCTCCTCCGGCCTAATCCTTCAGATCTTCACACCGGAAGGACCCCGTGCTGGGGCCGTATCCTTACCGTGGGAGGGCGACGCTAATTCGGTATACGCCGATGGTGATCCTGCAGTGACCGGGCTTATCAGCAGTTCATCTTTTGCTCCCATCATCACCCATAAATATCCGGGAGCACCACATTCCTCACGATGGAAGACGAGGAGCTCCGGAAGATACGGGAGAAGAAGATGGAGGAGATGCAGCACCGCATCGAGGAGGCCCACCAGCCGAAACCTCCGCAGCCAGCACCGAAGAAGGCGGGGGTCATCGTGCTGGACGAGCGGTCCTTCCAGCGGGCCCTCCAGGAGAACCCCCGGCTTGTCGTGGATCTCTGGGCCGAGTGGTGCGGCCCCTGCAAGATGCTCTCACCCACCGTGGAGGCCCTGGCCGGGGAGTTCGCCGGGACCATCACCTTCGCCAAGGTGAACACCGACCAGAACCCGGGGATCGCGATGCGCTTCGGCATCTCCGCCATCCCGACACTGCTCCTCTTCTCTGGAGGCAGGCTCATCGATACCGTCGTGGGAGCCTACCCCCGGGACCCCCTCCGGGCACGGCTCGTGAAGTCCTTCGGGCTTACGGCCTAGGCCTGAATCCCCTTCTCCTTTGCCATCCGGGAGACCCGGGCAGCCATGATGAAGTCATTCCCGGTAAGGCCGCCCGCCGGATGGGTGAACCAGGAGAACGTCACGTACCGCTGCTCGGTGACGGCCACATCCGGGTAGTGGCCTTCCTCGGCGGCCACCACCGCCACCTGGGTGAGAAACTTCACTGCCTCCACGAAGTTGGGGAAGGTGAACCTGCGGACCAGCCTCCCCGACTCCAGCACCCAGCCGGGCACGAGGGGCAGGAGGTCCCGGATCTCGGGCCGGGTCAGGGGGCGGGTCCCTTCAACCCACGGAGTACATGTCATGCCGGCCAGGTCCATGCCCTAGCGTTCTCCCCGCGGGAAAAAAAGAGTTTCTTTCCGGTGCCTACTTCAACCGGCCTGCGCCGTGAGGCCAGCCGCCACGATAACCCGTGCGCACTCCCGGAGTACCTGCATCGTGCTGCACCTGGGCTCCTTGTTCTCTGCCTCGCTCCGTGCCCTGAGATCCGAGAAGAATACGTCAGCCACCACGGGGATCCCACCTGACTCTTCCGCAGCCGGAACCCACGCTCCGGTAGGGGATATAATCCTCTCCTCCGGCGGGTTTCTGCACGGATTTCCGGTGGAACCGGGGCCTCCGGCGCCCCGGTCCCCTGCAATCCCTGACCGGAACGGCGGGATGGGAGGTAGAGGCCCGCCGACATCCCCGCTCCGCCCGGCGATGCCTGCGTGCCCCGTGCAGGGAACCGGGAGCGCAGCATGCCCTCCAGTGGAAACAAAGGGGTAGAAGCGGTTTTTTTCTGTATAGGTATATAAAGATGTGGGTAATTAGCACCCCGCGGAAAACAGAATTTTCTACGTTTTTTCCGGAGAATCTCCCCACGCAGAATCTCCCGGCCGGACTGGGCCCGGTGCAGGGTCTGCCCCGGGATTTCTCCCACCGGTCCCCATGGGGAATCCCCCTGGGGTACCCCCCTGATCCCGGGGGAGAGAACCATTGTACCTGCGTGCCCTGTACGCGAAACCCGCCAACCTCCAGCCCCTCCAGTGGAAACAAAGGGGTTTTCGGGGTTTCTTTCTACTCAACCTATTTAATCCTTGTGAAATGAGAAAAATGATGAATAAGGGTGGAAAGGGGATTTAAATGGCCGTTTTCAAGGTTTGTTCAGGCCTGCGATGAATTCCCCGATCCGCTGAAGTGCCCGGCCCAGGTCCTCCCGCGAGACCGCGTAGGCGCACCGGAGATGTCCGGTGCCGGACGGCCCGAAGACGGATCCCGGGACCACCGCCACCCGCTGCTCCTTCAGCAGGCCTTCCGCAAACTCCTGGTCCGAGAGGCCGGTGGAGGCCACCGACGGGAAGGCATAGAAGGCACCCGGGGGCATATGGCAGGTGAGGCCCAGCCGGTTCAGGCCGGCGACAAAGTAGTTCCGCCTGACGCGGTACTCCTGCACCATCCGGTTCTTGTCCTCCTCCGCGTTCTTCAGGGCTTCGAGAGCGGCCCGCTGGCCCATGGTGGGGGCGCAGAGCATCACGTACTGGTGGATCTTCAGCGCCAGGTCGCAGAGGGGCCGGGGGGCGCAGAGGTACCCCACCCGCCAGCCGGTCATGGAGTAGGCCTTGGAGAACCCGTTCAGGGTAATGGTCCGCTCACGGAGTCCTTCCAGGGATGCCACCGCCACGTGGCGGCTTTCGTAGGTCAGCTCCGAATAGACCTCGTCACTGATGATGAGCAGGTCATGGTCCTTGACCACGTCCGCGACCGCCCGCCAGTCCTCCCGGTCCATCACCGCCCCCGTGGGATTGTTGGGGAAGTTGACAACGAGCACCTTTGTGCGGGGTGTCACTTTTTCCATCAGGGCATCGGCCGTGAGCCGGAACTCCTCCTTCTCCGGGCACGGCACCGGCACCGGTTCACCGCCGGCCAGGGTGACGCAGGGACCGTAGGAGACGTAGCTGGGTTCCGCCACCAGCACCTCGTCCCCGGGATCCACGACAGCCCGGAGGGCGATGTCCTGTGCCTCGGAGACCCCCGTGGTGATCAGGATCTCTGACTCCGGGTCGTAGGCAGTGCCGTAGCGCCGCTCCAGGTCCCGGGACACCGCCTGGCAGAGGGCCGGGATCCCCCGGTTGGAGGTGTAGGAGGTCTGGCCCTGCTCGATGGCATAGATCCCGGCCATCGAGACGTTCCACGGGGTGTTGAAGTCCGGTTCCCCCACGCCCAGGGAGATGACGTCCTCCATCTCCTGGAGGAGGTCAAAGAACTTCCGGATACCGGACGGCGGTATCTCCTGTGCCCGCCGCGAGCCAAACTGCTTCATGTCGAGGCCCCCCTAAAAGGAGAAGGGCTGGCGCTCCGCACCCTCCCGAACCACGAAGAGGGTGCCGTTCTCCTTGTAGGTCTTCATGATCAGGTGGGTGGCTGTCTCACGGATCTGGTCCATGGGTGCGATCTGCTCGGAGACGAAGCGGGCCACCTCCTGCATGGTCCTCCCGGTCACCAGGAGCTGGAGGTCATAGACCCCCGAGACGAGACGGAGGGACCGCACCTGACGGAACCGGGCGATCCTCTCGGCGATCCGCTCGTACCCGAAGTCCCGTTCCGGTGCCACCTTCAGGTCGATGATGGCAAGGACTTCTCCGTTTCCCGCCCGCTCCCAGTCCACCACCGCCGAGTAGGCCCGGATGATCCGCGCCTCCTCCAGCTCCGCGACCCGCGCACTCACGTCGTCCTCTGAGAGCTCCGTCATCGTGGCCAGATCAGCGGTCGGAATCCTGCTGTTCTCCTCCAGGAGCTGCAGGAGCTGGAGGTCCTTCTCATCCATGGAATCACCGGAAGATTGTCTTCAACCGGTTGGCATCCATGCGCTTCAAGGTTTCCTGCTCCAGGCGCTGGTCCTTTGAAAGCGTCTCCAGGATGCGCTGGGTGGCGGTGTCGAACCACATCTCCTTGGTCCTGCCGTACCGCCCCTTGGAGACGACGCGGGTGTTGATGACCCCCAGCATGTTCAGCTCAGAGACCAGATCCGTGATCCGCCGGTTGGTGAGGATATCCAGGGAGAGGTCCTTGGCCACCTCCCGGTACACGTTCAGCACCTCGCCGCTTGTAAAGAGCTTCTTGCCGTTCTGGTCCAGGAAGAGCATGGAATAGAGTACCACCTTGGACTGGGTGGGCAGGGTGGAGACGCACTCGATCATGCTGTCGGTATCGATCTTCTCCTGCGCCTGACGGACATGCTTCTCGCTGACCCGCTCGGTGTTCTCCCGCTCGGCCAGTTCGCCGGAGACCCGCAGGAGATCCAGCGCCCGCCGGGCGTCCCCGTGCTCAGTGGCGGCGAGCGCTGCGCAGACGGGGATGACGTTCGCCTCCAGGACCCCCTCGTTGAATGCCACCTGGGCCCGCTGGGTCAGGATATCGGTCAGCTGGTGGGCATTGTAGGGGGGGAAGACGATCTCCTCCTCAGAGAGGGACGAGAGGACCCGGGGGTCCAGGAAATCGGTGAACCGGAGGTCGTTGGAGATGCCGATGATGGCCACCTTGGCAGACCTGAGATCCGAGTTGATCCGGGTCAGGTTGTACAGTGTCTCGTCCCCGCTCTTCTTCACCAGCTTGTCGATCTCGTCCAGGACGATGACAATGACCCCCCCGATATTGTCCAGCTGGTTCTTCAGCTCCATGTACACCTGGTCCGTGGGCCACCCGGTGAAGGGGATGTTGGTGCGCTGACTGTCGCTGGTCCGTTCCTCGTGCCCTTCCAGGGTCTTTGCGATCTGTGCGAGCACCCGGTACTGGGTGTCGATCACCTCGCAGTTCAGGTGGATCACATGGCAGGGAATCTGGGTCTCCCGGCTGGCCTTCTCCAGCTCCCCGCCCACGTAGCGGACGCAGGCAGTCTTTCCGGTGCCGGTCTTCCCGTAGATAAGGATATTGGACGGGGTCTCCCCTTTCAGGGATGCGGCAAGGATGGAGGCGACCCCCTCGATCTCCGGCTCCCGGTGGGGCAGCACGTGGGGGCGGTAGGAGTGGCGGAGCACCTCGCGGTTCTTGAAGATTTTCTTGTTGTCCAGGTATTTCTTGAAGAGACTCATGGACGAAGGATCTTCTTCCACGATGGCACACACTCCTGAAGATGGGTGCCGGTGATATCGGGCGGTCCGATGATAAACACATCGATCTGAGCCCATTTATAACCCCCTTACTTCCATTGGAATCTCTGTGATACTGCACGTTTATGGCGATTGATGCCCTGTAATTTCCTTTTTCATCCCTTGGTTTCCACCGGGTGTGCCCCTTCGGGAATGCCCCCTGCCGGGAATTTATCCGGGATCCGAGATTTTCCCGGAACCCTGACGGGGCGGGGGTGGCCCCCGTGCATCTGACCGTGAAACGGGTTCCCCACCCACCCCTTTGTTTCCACTGGAGCCGGAAAATGATTTCCCCTAGTGGAAATTTCAATGATGAAAATGGCCGGTGGTATCTCTCCTTTCCATAGTATAAAAATTATTTGAAAT
>JAJRDF010000150.1 GCA_028678555.1 Methanomicrobiales archaeon | reverse complement strand
GCAGTCATGGTGTACAGCGTCCGGGTCTTCGCCGCTTCCCTGCTCCTCACCGGTCCTGTGCTCATTGCCCTCATCGCCATTTCATCGGTCTCCCTGGCCTACTCCCTCCTGAGTGTGCTCCTTCTCCTCCCCGCGTTCTTCCTCATCCGGCTGTCGTTCGGGCGGTGGGAGACCTGGGAGAGGGCGTTTCTCTGAGGGATGCCCCCCGATTCTGAAAGGATGGACAGGTATTCCGGCTTCGGTCGGTTGCATTGACATGGAGCGGGAGGGGGCAAAGCCCCCTCCCGGCCCCTCCCCCGCGAGAGGATGTCCCTCCACGTCGGTATCACTCTAGAGATCCCCAATCCAGTATTACCGGCGGGGGGTGCCCACGCGGCGGGGGCAGTGAGCCCCCGAGAGCGTCTCACCAGAACTCAGCGAATACGGAATGCCGTCTCCAAATGGTAGAAGAATACTTCCGAGGGAGGCGCGGCGGGAGGCGGAGCACCCCACGAGCGTCACACGACCATTCAGAAGATACGAACTCCCATCTCCTCAGGGGTCAGGGGGGAGTGGTCACGTTCCCTGCCGGTGCAGGGGGCAGGAGATCCGTCGTTTCCTGCCCGGAAGTGCTGCCGGGGTGCGTCCCGTTCCCCTCCTCCCCGTCATCCTCGTCGATGGAGAGGTCCCAGTCCTCCTCGTCGAACTCGAGGACCCCATCGCCCCCGCAGACCGGGCAGGGCAGGGTCTTTTCATGGGCACAGCCCAGGCGGACCCATTCCTCGGCGTCCTCGCATTCGTCGGTACCCGGGATACAGAAGTGCTGGCGGGCGGCCGCCGACGTCATCTTCTGGCAGATCTCGTACTGGAGGTTGGGGACTTCGCCGCTCCCCTTGCACCGCCTGCAGGTGAGGACAATCATGCTGCCGCTTTCCCGGTAGGGATCTGCGGGAACCGTGAAAAGGTTTATGGGACACTGCCTGTGTATATCCCCGTGGTGAGATCCATGAAGGATGCCGAACTCAAAGCACTCATCAAGGATATCCCGGCCACCGCCCTGAAGGACGAGGTGAAGAAACGGGGGATCAAGATGGGCCGCTGTCCCACGAAAGCGGACTATGCAAAGAGTCTCCCCGAGGATGTCCTGAAGAAGCTCGCCAGGAAGTGAAGAAAGGATACTGGGGGAATATCTACCCCCGTTTCTCCCCTGCCCGTACCACCCCGGGCAACAGGTCACGGGTGTGATACCGGCAGGGGGATATCTTCCGGTATTCCCGTTACGCCCGCGCCTTCCGGGGCTTTCCCTTCCACTCCCCCTTCAGCTCCGGGTAATTTCTGAGGATCTTGGAGACCGTGGACCGGCTCACGGAGAAGTCCTTGCAGATCCTGCCGATGGTGGTCCCGCCCCTCCGGGCTGAGACCAGGGAACGGATCTGGCTGTCGGTGAGGGCCTTGGGCCTGCCTATCCGCCCCTTCCCGGCCGCTTTCTTACTCCTGGGACCTGCTCCCTTCTTTGGTGTTCCCGCGCGGGTGGTCTCCATGAAGGAGAGGAACGACCGGATCGCGTTTCGCCTGAAATCCGGCTCGTCCCGGAATCCGATGAAGTCGCCTTCCGCAAAGTGAACCACCCGGTCATCGTCGGTGAGGCGCCGGAGTTCCGCGAGGCCGTCGGGAAAGATCTTTATGAACTCACGGAGGGAGAAGAAGATCAGGTGCTCCGCCTTCCCGTTCCCTGCGGCCTCTGTGAACTCCCGGTAGGTATCCGACGGCTCCCCGGCCGTCATTCCATCGGTTTCATCGTGGAAAATTCTGATGATGGCAAAATGGTATTTGCAATAATTCTCCACGATCTCCTTCTGCCGTTCGAACTCCTTCTTTTTCCTTGTTCTCAAATAAACGACAGCATCTTTCTTCATGTACAGGGGGGTTGGTTCAGGGGTTATTTATGCATTACGAAAATTGCGAAGTGATACTTTTTAACAATGAAGAATCGATTAAATAACTTTGCCTTGTCGAATCCAGCAATAAATTACTGAAAATATAATTTGTGACATTCCCCGTTGTGCAGCCGCGAATCCCGCATCACCGGAAGCTCCGGCCGGTGCCTGGAAAAGTCCCGGTACCGCGTTTCCCCGCAGGGAGTTATTCCGGAGTCCCGGGCCGTATCCCGGCCCCGGAATCCCGTGTCTCCCGCCACCGCTCCATCACCTGGCTCCCCTCCAGGAAGACGAGGCCGTGCTTCCGGGCATACCGGATGGCATCCTCCTTGGAGAGCGCAAGACCGGTGGTGTCATCCAGCATCTCGCAGATGGTCACGGCAGGCGTGATCCCGGCGAATTCGGCGAGGACAATGGAGAGTTCCGTCTGGCCGCAGCGTTTGTCCAGGAGCCCTTCCGCGGCCCGGAGGATCGCCACGTGGCCGGGGGTGCGGAAGATGCGGTGGAACCGGGTGCCCCCGCCGTTCATGGCGTGCTGTACCTGGTCCGCGATGGCGGTGATGGTGAGGGCCCGGTCCCGGTCCGTGATCCCGGTGTAGGTGTCCCGGTGGTTCACCCAGAGGGAGAAGGAGGAGGTGTTCTTCCGGTCGTACGGGATGTCGCCCAGCTGCTCCACGGCAGCGTAGGTGCTCATCAGGTCCCGGGCAAAGGGGAGACCCAGAACCTGTGCGGCATCGGGATGGACAGCCGTGCAGATGAGGCCACCGCCGTCCTTCCTCATCCACATCACGTGGCGGCTGGTCACTGCGTCGGCCCGGATGGCGAAGTCGGTCTCCTTCTCCCGGTCGTCGAAATCATAGAGCAGGATGAACTTCCCATCCCGGAGCGCCGTGATGGCCTGGTCAATCACAGGCCACTCCCCCCCGCGGCCCGGTCAATCACTGGCCACCTCCACGGTCACCAGGTCCCCGTCGGAGAGGTTCAGTTCCTTCCGGAGCTCCCGGGGGGAGATGACCTCGATGACGTCGTCCGGGTAGTGCGTCCTCCCCGGCACGATGATGGCACACGGGATCTCCCGGATCCTGCAGGGCAGGACCCGTGCCTCCCCAAAGGTCCGGTTCTCCCGGACAAATCCCTGGATCCGGGTCCACTCCATGCCGTCCAGCTTCTTCTTCACGTCCCGGGACGCGGAGGAGAGGCGGAGGTTCAGGGTGCCAAGGAAGGGCTCAAACCCCAGGTGTTCACGGAACTGGGCCCGGTAGGGTTCCAGGCTCATGTAGTAGCGCCCCTCGCCAAGACCCCCGATAACGGAGCCGGTGAGGGTGTACCCTCCGGCCCCTTCCCCGAAGATACGGAGGTACCCGGCATACTCCTGCCGGAGGACCTCCTCCCCTTCCGCGGTGATAGTCACGTACTGGCCGTCAGGCCGGATGGCCCGGTCGATGAGCCGCTGCGCTTCCAGTGCCTTCAGGCGGCGGGATGCGGTCTGCGGGGAGAGGGCAAGCGCCTCCCCCAGGGACTGGGAGGAGATCCAGACGGGTCCGCGGCACCCGCCCATCAGGGCAAGGGCCTTGAGGCTGTGCAGTTCACCGGGGTCCACCATGCATACCATA
>JAJRDF010000040.1 GCA_028678555.1 Methanomicrobiales archaeon | reverse complement strand
CCGACAGTCTTCTGGGAACCATGCATGACATCCACATGGTCGATCCCCAGCATGGCGGCGATGGGCCGTTCCCGCATGCCGCCGATGAGGAGATCCACGGCGAGTTCAGTGAGGAGGGCCGTCAGTTCCTCCTGGAGCGGATCGGCCAGCACCACGCACCCGGCTCCTGCCGCCTCCTCCACTGTCCGGATGCTCTGCGGGTCCCCCTCCACCGCGACAAGCACCGGCGGGTTCCCCGCCTCCCGCAGGAACCGGGCCACCGCCACCGCCCGGGTGGGGCCGCCGACAATCGCCACCCGGCGGGCCATGTTCCTGCCCCGGATCTTCCCCTCCGGTATCTCTGCAGGGGCCTGTCCCCCGGCGATCCCCAGTGCCCCCGTGACCTGGGAGAGGAACCGCCGGGTCCCCTCCCGCCCGATGGGGAATTCGGCAGCGATCCACGGCGTCCCGCACCGGCTCTCCAGCACCTCCGCCGCGTCCCGGCCGGTGGTCTCGCAGAGAACCACGTTGAGGGCAGCCCGCCCCAGCCCTTCCAGTTCCTGCAGCGTGGCACCTGCCGTGAGTACCCCGGTCACCTGTACGCCTGCGGAGGCCAGGAGGCGTTTCAGCTCGGTGAGGTCCGGCCCGCTCCGGAGGAGGCCGACCAGGTTCACGGAACCGGGGATCACGCCTCCCTCAGGGCAGACCAGCACCTCCGCGAGGCGGGCCAGGGCTTCCCGGGTGCCGGTCCGGTGGTCCCCCTCGAATCCCCCGCCCGAGAGGCTGACCACCCGGGCCCGGGTCCGGGCCTCGCGGCTGGCCCCGTCCACGTCCTCGCCGATGATCCCCGAGGCACAGCAGGAAAGGACGAAGATGATGTCCGGAGCCAGGTCCCGGTCCAGAGTCTCGATGGCCGCCACGAGCTTCCTCTCCGCGCCGAAGACCACGTCGTGCTCGTCGAGAGACGTGGTGGTGATCCGGGACGGGCGGTCCCCCCGCATCCCCAGGATATAGTTGATGTGGTACACGCACCCCCGGGGTCCGTGGACCAGGATGGCGGCGTTCCGGATGGTGCCGATGGCCCGGATGGTACCAAAGAGCCTGCAGGTTGCACGGGGGATCTCCACTGACGGCTGGTCCATCGCACTCCACCTCCCTTGGGTGCACTCGCATGCCCCTTCCCGGAGCACACCGGAGAAACAAGGGCGGGAGCGGGAGATAATCCCATCGCAGGAACGGAGCCTGTCAGTCCGCGGTGCCCAGTTCCCTCCTCCTCCAGGAGAGGGCAGCTCCCGCCAGGGAGAGGACGAAGAAGACGGCGAAGATCAGGCGGATGGCAGCCATGAGTTCCGGGTACAGGGCGGGTTCAATCTGCTGCTGTCCCAGAAATATGGCAAACGTCACCATCACGACGCCCATGGAGAAGGCCATGCCCATGTCCCGGCAGGTGGAGAGCACCGCCGAGGCTATTCCGTACTGGCTCCTCTCCACCGAGGACATGACGGCGTTCGTGTTGGGAGAGGAGAAGAAGGCGAGGCCGCATCCGAGGATCATGATGAGCGCCATCACCACCGCCATGGGTGTGACCGGCGTGAGGAACGCCAGGCCCAGCAGGCTCACCGCCGAGACCATCATGCCGCAGGAGGCCAGCACGGCAGGCTCGATCCGGTCCGACATGCGGCCGGCGACGGGCGAGCAGATCACCTGTACCAGCGGCTGGAGGAAGAGGATCGACCCGGCCGCCGCGGGCTCCAGGCCCCGGATGTACTGGAGGTAGAGGCTCATCAGGAGGGCGACCGCGAAGGTGGCCGCGTAGTTGATCAGGGCAGCCGCGTTGGAGTAGGTGAAAATCCGGTTCTTCCGGAGGAGATCCAGTGGGATCAGGGGGGCCGGGGCGTTCCGCTCCACCCGGACCAGGAGGGGGATGAGCACCGCTGCTGCGGCCAGGAAGAGGAGGGCACCGGGTGAGGTGATCCGGGAGAACCCGAGGAAGAGCGCCAGCAGGATCCCGGCGGTGAGGGCTGCACCGGGAAAGTCCAGCCCCCCGCGGCAGGCCTCGTTCAGGTGTGCAGGGATCCGGTGGAAGGTGGCCATGACGATACCGGCGATGATCAGGGTCACGGCAAAGATCGATCTCCAGCCAAAGTACTGGGTGAGGACACCACCCAGGAACGGTCCCAGGGAGAGGCCGAGATAGACGGCGGTGACGTTGATCCCCAGGGCCCGGCCCCGCTCCCCGGCGGGATAGAGATCAGAGATGATGGCGGTGATGGTGGAGAAGACCATGGCCGAGCCGATCCCCTGGATGAACCGCAGGAGGAGCAGCGCGAAGATGGAGGGGATGAAGACAATAAGGCCTGTCGCCACTGTGTAGATGACAACCCCGGCGCGGAAGACCGACACCCGGCCATAACAGTCCCCGAGTCTCCCCGCCGGGAGCATGAAGATGAGCATCGAGAGCAGGTAGGCGCTGGGGACCCAGGAGAGCATCACCGCGCTGACCGAGAACTCCTCGGCGATCAGCGGCAGGGCCAGGTCGATGGAGGAGCCGGTGAAGGGATTCAGGAACGCGGCCATCGTCAGGATGACGAGGGTGATGGTCCGTGTCCGGTTATCCGGCTCCGGACGGGACACCGGCACCTCCTGAGGGTCCATCTCCTCAAGCATTCTCCTCCCATGATAATAGGATCTGCCGTATCCCCCGTGCCCTCGCCGCCCACGCTGAGGCAATGTACCTCGGTGCAGTGAGGTTACTCACGCGATGTATGTTCTGGTGAGACGCTCCCGGGGGCTCACCGCCCCCGCCGCGTGGGCACCCCCGCCGGTATTCCGGAACCTGTGATCTCTCCTCCCCCGCCCTCTGGCGTGGCGGACATCCTCATCGGGGGTGGGACCGAAAGGGGGCAGCGCCCCCTCCCGCATCAACTCCCGGTACCCGAATGGAGCGGGACTCTAGAGAAAACCCGTACGAATTCCCTATGAAAAGAGTTGAAGAGGATCACTTCCCGATCTTCACAAGCATCTCTTCCAGCGTCGGGTAGTGGGACTCGATCCGCTCCACCCGGCCGCCGATGGAGGGGAGGGCAGTCGTCACCTCGTTCATCTCGTGGATGTCCAGGCCCTCCAGGACGAACAAACTCCCCTCCTTCCGGTAGTTCAGGTGCTTCCCCAGGCGGCTGATGTCGTCGATGGAGAAGTAGGCTGAGTACGTGATGGTGCCAAACATCTCCCGGAGCTCCTGCATGGAGCCGCAGGCCACCTGCTTCCCGCGGCGGAGGATCATGACCCGGTCGCAGATCTCCTCCACCTGGAAGAGGTTGTGGGCCGAGAAGATGATCGTCTTCTCCTGCCGGCGGAGCCCCTTCAGGAAATCGATGATGTAACGGGAGGTCATGGGGTCCAGGCCTGAAGAGGGCTCGTCGTAGATCAGGAGGGAGGGGTCATGGAGCAGGGAACGGGCGATGGCGGCCTTCCGCTTCATCCCCTTGGAGAGCTCGCCGATCTTCTTGCCCCCGTCCTCCAGAGAGAGGGCCTGGAGCAGCTCCCGGGAACGCCGGTCAATCGAGGATCGGTCCATACCGTAGATCTCCCCGAAGAACCGGAGGTAGGCTGGGACGGTCATCGTCTCGTACAGGTGGGACTCCTCGGGCAGGTACCCCAGCATCTCCTTCAGCCGGAGGGGTTCGGCCACCACGTCGATCCCGCTGATGGAGAGGGTGCCGGAGGTGGGGGCGATGAGCCCGGCCATGATCCGGAGCAGAGTGGTCTTCCCGGCCCCATTGTGGCCGATCACCCCCAGGATCCGGGTGTCGTCCAGGTCGATGTCAATGCCGTCGAGGGCAAGGAACCCGTTGTAGCGCTTGGTGATACCTCTCGCCTGGATCATGGAAACAGTACCTATTTCTCCGATTAAAGGGAAATAGATTCTTACTTGATCGCAGGGGAAAACGGGGGCAGATAGGGATATGCAGGGAACCCTGGCCTCCGTCCTCACCGTTGCCCGCTGGGAGGTGAAACGCTCCTTCACCACCCTGGGGAGGAATGTCCTGCCCCTCTCCGTGGTTCTCTTCGTGCTGCTCCTCCTGGCCACCGGCTACACCGCCCAGAGCGGCATGCACCTCCAGGACGGGATCTACTCCGTGGGGATCGATGATCCCTCCCTCGCGGTCATCCTGGGCGGGGATACCCGGTTCCGGGTGTATACCGCCGACAGCAGCACTCTTGAGGACAACCGGGGATCCTACGACCTGGTGATCGTTGAGGGACGGGTGCTCCGTCCCCTGACCGAGCGGGGCAGGGCGGCGGCGAAGTCCCTGGAACGGGACTATGACCAGTACGTCGCGTCGGTCTATACCCGGGCAGATGATCTGTTTGCCGCCTACCCTCTCTGGATCGAGCTCGAGCCTGTGAAGAGCGAGCTCTCCTTTGATGCCACCCAGAGCGGCCAGTACCTCTCCGTCTGGCAGCGGTCGGGCGAGCCTCCCGTGCCCGAGGGACCGGTGGAGGCCGTGGCTCCCCCGGCACCGGACCTCCCGGTCGCGGAGGAGGTGCTCCGGGAAGGTCTGGAGCGGGATGCGGGGACACCGGACCAGATCGCCCGGTACACCAGTCTCCTCTCGGATGAACCGGAGTACAGCACGTTCCGGACACCGTCGCAGCTCTCGCCCCCCCTCCCCTTCGACTCCATCATCTTTGTCTTCGCCTTCATCTTCCCGCTCTACTTCACCTCGCAGTTCTTCATGATGTCCGTCATGCAGGAGCGGATCGAGCGGAAGGGGGAGATCCTTCTCTCCACCCCCGTGGCCCCGTCCGTGATCATCCTCGGGAAGATGCTCCCCTACCTGCTGGGGATGCTCGCTGTCTCCACCGCGGTGATCCTCGCAGCAGGGGCTCCCCTCTCCGTGCTCCTCCCCCTCCTCCCGGTGATCCTCTTCTTCCTCGCCTTCGCCCTCCTCATCGGGATGGTCTCCCGGTCCTTCAAGGAGCTCTCCTTCATCTCCATCTTCTTCTCCACCGTCGCCACCACCTACCTCTTCTTCCCCTCCATCTTCGCCCAGGTCCACGTGATCTCCCTGATCTCACCGCTGACCCTCATCGTCCTCCAGCTCCAGGGCGAGACCATCACGGCAGGACAGTACCTGTACTCGACGGCGCTCTTCTACCTGACCTCCGCTGTTCTCTTCCTCGTAGGGGCTGTGAACTTCAATGCCGAGCGGCTCTTCAACGAGCTGGACTTCTTCCCCCGGGTGCGGGAGTTCATCGCGGCGAGCCTCTCCCGGGATCACCCGTACCGTTCGCTGGTCCTCCTGAACATCCTCCTGATCCCGTTCATCTTCATGGCCCAGATGATGGCCCTCGTCCTCTTCTTCAACCTGCCCATGCCCTGGTCCCTGCTGCTGCTCATCGGGACTGCCGCCTTCATCGAGGAGTTCGCCAAGTCCATCGGTATCTACACCCTCTTCTTTGAAGGGGACGCCCGGCCCGGGTGGAAGACCCTGGTCCTGGCCTCGGCGGCCACGGGCATCGGGTTCCTTCTGGGCGAGAAGCTCTTCCTCCTCGTGATGCTCACGCAGGTCACCGAGTCTGTCTTCGGGTCCATCCTCTTCCTGCAGCAGGGGATCCTCCTCCTCTGGATGCCGCTTCTCCTCCACACTGCCTGTGTCTTTGTGACAGGGCTTGTCCTGCGAACAGGCGGGAAACGGTGGTACCTCACGGGCCTCCTCGCTGCGACCGTGGTCCACAGCCTGTACAACCTGTACTTTATCCTGGGGTGGATGCGGTGAACGCCCGCCACATCGGGATCATTGCGAAAAAGGAGTTCCTGGGCCTGAACCACGAGAAGACGATCCTGCTCGCCATCCTCCTCCAGCTCTTCGTGGCCATGTTCTCGTCGTTCCTCATGGTGGGCCTCACCTCCATGTACGATCCCTCGTCCCTCTCCACCTCCACCCAGGTCCGGTACGGCATTGCCATCGACGGCGCCAACACCACGCTGGACGGGCTGCTGGCGGAACGACCCGATTTCACGGTGTACCGGATGGATCTCTCCACCGGCCTTGCTGCCCTGAAAGAGAGGAAGCTCGCCGCCGTGATTTACGTGCCCCCGACCGCAGCGGATGCGGAGAACCCCGTGCAGGTGACCCTCTACACCCTGCAGAACGACATCCAGACTGCGGTCGTCCAGGTGAAGCTCAAGGAGGTGCTCCTCGAGTACGAGGAGCAGCTGCGGGAAGTCCGGAGCCCCCGCCTTTCGGCAACCCCCCGGGAGGTCCAGTTCCCGATCCCCCAGCGGAGCGAGGGGTTCTACGAGTTCGTGTACGGCCTCCTGGTCCCGCTCCTCGTCTTCATGCCGGCCATCATCGCCGCCTCGCTGATCATTGACCTGATCACCGAGGAGTACCAGCACAACACCCTTGAGACCCTTGTCGCCACGCCGGTCTCCTTTCCGGATGTGGTGTGGGGGAAGGTCCTGGCCTGCGAGCTCCTGGTGCCGATACAGGCAGGGGTATGGCTCCTCCTGCTGGCGGTGAACGGAATCCGTGTGCAGAACCTCTTCCCCATCCTGATCCTCGTCTCCATCGCATCCTTCATCCTGATCCTCCTCGCAGCCCTCACCGCCCTCCACTACCGGGAGCGGACCGCCGCCCAGTTCATCTTCTCGACGGCGCTCGTGATCGTGATCCTCTTCGTGGTGGCGGTCCCGGGGAATCCCCTGAACGTGATCGTCCGGGCTGCCACCGGGGCGCCCGGCATGGCCCTCCCGGAGACCCTCGCCGTCCTCGGGGTTGCGGCCATGGTCCTCGGATACGTCACCCACCGGTACGCAGAACGGATCGGCCGGCTGGCACAGCTGGGGGGATGAGGGGATCTCTCTCCCCCATCCCGAGATGGGCACGGGAGATCAGTGGTTTCTTCTCATGACAGAAACCGCCTGTTTCGGGGACATCCTGCGGGAGGGGGCTCTGCCCCCTCCCGGTCCTTCCCCTGATGAGGATATCCCGCCAGGACGGTCTCTAGAACCTGATGGAGCAACGGTTCCCGATCAACCGGCGGGGGGTGCCCACGCGGCGGGGGCGGAGCCTCGGCGGAGCCCCCCGAGAGCGTCCCAGTAGAACCCTACAGATCGATAGCTCCGACTTTCATCGAACGAATACAACCGAACCTGCTGCGTGGGTGGCGGCGGGGGCGGTGAGCCCCCGTGAGCGTCTCACCAGTAATCAACAAATACAGAAGACCGCGTCATCAGAGTCGAAGAAATCAACTGAAGGATCGTGATCAGCGAAAACAAAGGAAGCGGGCCTGAAGGGATTCGAACCCCTGGCCTATGGATTAAGAGTCCATCGCTCTACCTGACTAAGCTACAGGCCCATGAAATGACCTAAGATTCTGGTTGGTCCCCGGTATTAATAGTTACGGAATCCCTTATTACGGGGGAGCATCCATCTGATGTACATATGGCCGAAGCGGTGCGCCAGCGGAAGAAGAAGGAAGCGGGAGAAGCCCCGCCTAAGGAGCTCCAGGCCCCGCAGCGGGCCCGGAAACTCCGCGACCTGCTGGCAGGATGGAAAGGCACGCTCGGGATCGTCACCCATACGAACCCGGACCCGGACTCCATCTCCTCGGCCATGGCCCTCTCCGCCATCGCCGCCGATGCGGGCACCGGGCGGCTGAAGTGCCGGATCCTGTACGGCGGCAACATCGGGCACCAGGAGAACCGGGCATTTGTGAACCTGCTGGACATCAGCATGGAACGGATCACCCCCCAGGTCCTCGCGGAATGCACCTACCTGGCCCTCGTCGACTCCTCGGTGCCGGGGGTCAACAACGAGCTTCCCCGGAATACCGCCGTCCACATCGTCATCGACCACCACAAGAACGGCGAATCTCCCCAGGTGAAGGCCGAGTTTGTCGATGTGCGCAATGATATCGGGGCCACCGCCTCCATCATGGTCCAGTACCTGCAGGAGCTGGGAATCACGGTCAACAAGAAGGTGGCGAGCGCCCTCCTGTACGGGATCCAGGCTGATACCCGGGGATTCCGCAGGAATGTGACCCCTGCGGACCTGACCAACGCTGCATTCCTCCTTCCCCTCACGGACCAGGAACTCCTGGAGAAGATCACCTCCCCCGCCATCTCGCAGGAGACGCTGGACGTGCTGGGCACCGCCATCCGCAACCGGAAGATCCGCAGCGGCTACCTCTTCTCCTCGGTCGGGTTCGTCCGGAACCGGGATGCCCTCCCCCAGGCCGCCGATCTCCTCATCAACCTGGAAGGAGTGAACACCGTTCTTGTTTTCGGGATCGGGGACTCCTCCATCTACATATCGGCCCGGAACCGGGACATCCGGCTCCATATCGGAAACGTGCTCTCGGAGGCCTTCGGGGACATCGGGGATGCCGGCGGGCACCCCAGCATGGCCGCCGCCACCATCCCCCTCACCTACTTCTCTCTCGTCAAGACAAAGGAGGACCTCCTGACCCTTGTCCTGGACCCCATCCTCCGCAAGTTCATGCGGGTCGTGGGCCTGGAGAAAGAAGAGCACCATGAAATTTTCGAAGTTTGAGGACTGGGAACCCTGTTACCTCCAGATCCTCAATGACTTCGGGTTCGACCGGGCTGCCGATGAAGAGGCAGCCCGGGTCCTGGACCGGCTCCTGCCCCGGAATTCCCTGCCGCTCCTGAGGAGGAGGATCCGGGGGAAGGCGGTCACCGTCTGCGGGAACGCCCCTGCTCTCGATGAGGAGCTGGATCGCCTGGAGGGCGTGGTGGTGGCTGCCGACAGGGCGGCAGAGCGCCTCTACCGGCACGGGATCCGGCCGGCTGCTATTGCCACCGACCTGGACGGGGCCACCGAGGAGTTCACCGAGATGAACCGGAAGGGGACCGTCATCGTGGTCCATGCCCACGGGGACAACATCCCCCTCATCGAGTGGTGGGTGCCCCGCCTCCCCGGCCCCCTGGTGGGTACCACCCAGGCCCGGCCCGTGGGCCGTGTGTACAACTTCGGCGGCTTCTCTGACGGTGACCGGGCAGTCTTCCTGGCCCATGCCCTGGGGGCTTCCTCCGTCACCCTGGCTGGGTTTGACCTGGACGACCCGTCGGTGAACCCGGTAAAGCGGAAGAAGCTCCTCTGGGCCCGCCGGCTCCTGGCCCTCCTCGGCCATGACCTCTAGCGCGGCGATCCTGGACGGGTACGTGGATGAGCCCGCGTGCCTGGGGGTCCCGCCGTACCTCTCGCCGTATATCCGGACCTGTGCCGGTCTCCTGATCGACCGTCGCTACGACGTGAGGTACCTTACCATTGACACGCTCCGCCGGAATCCCGGTCTCCTCCCGGTCCTGG
>JAJRDF010000039.1 GCA_028678555.1 Methanomicrobiales archaeon | reverse complement strand
ATACGGAGTGACGGTCACCGGCTGCGATAGCGAGGGTGCCCCTTCAGGGGGCAGGACCAGATGGGCGGCGATGAAGAGGACCCCGACCACGCCGACAGCGACAAAAATGAGCAGGGGATCCACGACGGCCCGTTCCCTCCAGGCCTGCGATCCGGTCCCTCGGGCCTGCCTGCCGGCCCGTCCAGTATCGGTGTTCCGCCTCATAGAAGTGTCTGAATATCAATAGATTCCAAGATTCATATACTTTCCATGGAGTGAGGGGGGGTCCCTGCCGTGGGGTGAACCAGACCCCGCGGGTGATGGTCCTGCCCCCCCATTCCTACAGGTCCCTGATGAGGGTAGCGACGGGCCGGGGCACGAAAAAAGGGTGAAGCGATATTCCCTGGGGGTTCCTCAGCACGAACCGGTCACCGTCGCCTGCTGGCTGGTGAGCACCGTGGCGCACTCGGGCGGCGGGTTCGTAAAGCTCCCGCAGATCGCCTGTTTGTAGGCTTCCGGGGTCCGCTCCCCTTCATACACCACACCGTTGATGATCAGCGTGGGGGATGCGGTTGCACGGTACTGTTCGGTAGAGCCTTCATCGGTCTTCAGGAGGTCAATGCCTTCAGTGCCGGTCACGCATGCCGTAATCCCGGTCTGGTCAATCCCCAGGGAGGAGGTGATGTTCCGCGAGCATTCGGCCATGCCCGTGAGGTTCAGCTCGAGCGGATAGCACTCGGCATTGAACCGGGAGAGATACGTCCAGATGCTCTCGGGGGCATGCTTCTGGATGCAGATCTGGCGCAGGTCTTCCTCTGCTTCGACCGCACCATGGAGGGACTGCACCGATGAGATGGTGGTACCGGTCACAGTGGTGATGTAACGGATCTGGAAATCGGCCTTCCCGCCCAGGAGATCCTCCACCGGTTTCATGGTGGCCTCCGCCTGGGTCCCGAACGGGCAGAAGGACATCACATAGAGATCCACGGCCGGGCGTACGGTCTTCACCGGCTCCGGCGTGGGGGTGGGAGTGGGCGGGGGAGCCGTGAGATCAAGGCCTTCACTGAAGAGCAGGGCACAGTCGGGGGAGGCAGAGAGCGGGATCTGCCGGCCCTGGTAAAAGATGGTCACCTGGTATATCCCGTGCTCTTCCCCGACCTTCACCAGGCTGGCAGTCCCCTGGCCGGCCAGGAGCTCGTTCACGTAGGCAAGGGTACGGTCGGCACAGGCGTCTGCCGTGGTCCTTGGCTGGGGAGCCCCCATCTCCTCCCCGTCGGTGAACAGGAGCGTGCAGTCCCTGGTGACATAGAGGGGAACCTGGCCGTACAGGTGGGAGACGTCCACCCGGTACATACCGTTCGTTTCTGCCACTGAGTCAAGGGTGGCTGTCGTCCCCTGGGCAGACAGGAGCTGGTTCACGTAGGTGAGCGTCTGATTCGCGCACTGGTCGAGGGGGACTCTCCCCGTCACGGGCGGGGACGACGGTGTTGTGCAACCGGCGATGACCGCGAGGATCGCGATCCCCGCGAGGGCGATGAGGAGCATGAGATTCATGGAAGGCCGGGTCCCCCTGTTGTCAGGTCTCCGAGAGGCCCCGGTACCCTCCCCTTTCCTGGATGCAGTCGTTGCCATGGGAAATCCTAAGAAGCTCAGGGATCAGGGGGAGAATTAAGGTATGCCTTTTCCGGGGTCTTTCGGGACCCTGCCGGACGTATGGAATCCCTGCCGTTATCGTGCCCAAGTTCCCCTTTTGCCTTTGAAGCTATCGTTTCAGGATCGCGCATGGCAGGGATTCGTGTACGAAAAAGCACCGAGGGATCCGACCCCCCGCCGGTCCCTTCAGCCCCGCAGTGTTCTGCATCGGGAGAAGGGACCGGTGCCGGTTCTTTCAGGCACCCGATCCCGGAGCCGGACGGCCTCACTCCACGCAGGCTCCCTCAATGCAGATCAAATCAGAACGGCAGACGTTGCCGCACGAGCCGCAGTTCTCCGGATCCCATCCCAGTTCCACGCAGAACCCACCGCAGTCCGACAGCCCTTCCGGGCATCCCTCGTCGGTTCCCGGAGTGCAGATGCCCTGCACGCAGATCTCGCCTGTTCTGCAGGAAATGGAGCAGTCCCCGCAGTTGGCCGCATCAAAGTGGATATCAACGCAGTAACCGAAGCAGCGGTTCTGACCGGCCGGGCAGGCTTCCTCCACGTATTTACAGGTGCCTTCAACGCAGGAAAAGCCCGCTTTACACGCGCCCCCGCACTTTCCGCAGTTGGCCGGATCCGACTCCAGGTCCACGCAGTCGCCGCTGCAGCTCGTCCGGCCGGAGGTCCGGCATGGGTCACCCATGGCGATGCAGTGGCCTTCCATGCAGTCCTCGCTCCCGGCACAGGCCCTCCCGCACCCTCCGCAGTTGGCTGCACTCGTGTACGTGTCCACGCAGGACCCGCCGCAGCGGGTGAATCCGTCCCTGCAGGGCTGCTCGCCGCACTGGCCATCCACGCAGGAACTGCCCTCACCGCACTCATTCCCGCAGGCCCCGCAGTTCCAGCGGTCCTTGTCCATGTCCACGCAGTACTTCTGACAGCGGGTGAGGCCGGTGGGACAGGGTGCGCTCTTTGCCCTGCACTGGCCCGAGACACAGGACTCACCGTTGCCACAGAGGTTTCCGCAGTACCCGCAGTTGCCCCTGTCCCACTGCGTGTCCACGCAGTATCCCTGGCATTCGGTGAAGCCGTCCGGGCAGCCGGAGACCGCCGGGGTATCTGCCGCCAGGCCGGTGGCCAGGTACGTCTCCTCTGCCGTGGGTGAGGGAGTGGTCTGGACGGGTGTTTCCTGCCACTGGAACCCCTCCCCCTGATACCGGGTACACCCTGCGGCGATGAGCAGGAGTACGAGAATAAGAATCGCCAATGTTCCTTTCACGGGGAAACCTCCCCCCGTCTCCGCCGCCATGCCCGTACGAGGCCGAAGCAGCCGGTGAGCATCATATCACCGAAGGGGGCTGCCTGGTACGCGTCCGGGAGAACCCGGGACCGGTTGGGGCCTGTGACAGCCACACTGGGGGACGCCATGGCCCTGTGGACGGCGGCACCGTGGCCACCCTCCTGGAAGACCTCATCGTTCGTGAGGGTCCCCTCCCGGAGCTTCCCCAGGAGACCCTCGAGGTGATCCCTGTCCAGGGACGCGGTGTGGTGTTCGAGAAAACCGCAGACCTCACTGCCCTGGAGGGTGAAGGCCAGGGTGTGGGCGTTTCCGGCATTCACGAGCGTGATCCCCTCACCCGCCATCCTGGCGACCACCGGGTCGCAGAGGGCACCCATGACGGCGGCCGGGCCGGTGTCAATGACAAGAGCGCCCGGGACCTGCTCCCGGAGGGCCTGCATCCGGGTCATGGTGGGGAGCGGGGGATCCGGTGTCAGGGCATCGATCTGCCACCCGCCGTCCTCCAGCATGTGCCTGAGGACCCGGAACCGGTGGATCCGGTTGGAGACATCCGGGGAGAAGCCATGGTCCTGGACGGCGCAGGCAACCTGCTCCGGCATCGACACGCCGAAGAGGGCGAGCGCATCCCTGATCTCCTCCCCCATCCAGTCCGAGAGACGGATCCCGATGGCGTCGGATGCCGGGGGGCTGTCCGTCACCGTGATGCCGAGGTTCCTCACCCGGTCCAGGCTGTCATGAATCGTCCTTGCGGCTTCCCGCGTTGCGGAGACCGCAAGCCCGGCTCTCTGGTGCTCGGAGACTGCCCGGACGTTCTCCCCGCCCCCCATGTTCCTTCCCGTGAGGTGGACGGGTCTCCCCTCAGCCCGGGCCTTCCGGATCCGCTTCCCCACCACCACTGACGGTGCAGGAAGGACCATCTTCACGCAGTTTTCGACGGGGATCGCGGGATCGTAGACCAGGATGTCCTGCGTGCCCCGCCCGATATCGAGGGCGAGAAGCGTCACGCGGCCGTTCGCCCCTCGGCGGTGCCCATCCAGCTCTGGATCGTGTCAACCGAGGGGTGGTAGTCCCGGAACTGCTTCAGGCAGACCGTGAGGTCCCTCGTGAAGGCAAAGTAGCCGACCTGGGTATTCCGGCAGAGGTTCATGGCCATGTCCATGAGACCCCGGGGATCTGGCCGTGCCTCCCCCATCCAGATGTGGAAGATGTTGCCCCCGTCCACGATGGGGAAGAAGACATGCTCCACCTCGATCCGGCGGGTGAGGGGGATGTTTGCAGACGGCGCCACATGGGTGCCGTTCGTGTAGTAGACGGGAAGGTCACGGGTCCTGCCGCACTCCTGCAGCGCCCGCTCCAGGTCTCCCTTCACGACGCGGCTGGCATGCTCCCGGAATTCCTTGTCCAGGAGGTCGGCAACGGCAAACCGCTGTCCGGTGGTCTCGGCCGGCGTCCGGGCAAGGGCGATGGTCATCCCATGCTTCTGGGAGAGTTCCCGGGCATAGAGCTCCATCTCCGTCATGGCCCGGATGGCCAGCCGGAAGGCTTCCGGCGATTCATGGAGCTGGGTCCCCACATGGTGCTGGACCATCTCGTTCACCCCCACGATCCCGATCGTATACACGAGCCCGTCCAGGTCCACGGCAATGGCCCCCCGTTCACCGGTGATCGGGTCCTTGGGGCGCTGCATGGCAAAGGGCATCCGGCTGTTGGCCCGGATCAGGTCCATCCACCGGCGCTTGATCTTGAAGACCTCCACCGCGATGTCCATCAGTTTTTTCAGCTCGCCGAAAAGGCGGCCGTCATCATGGTCAGCCCGGTAGGCCGCCCGGGGGCAGTTCACCGAGACCACCTGCCATGACCCCATGGAGAAGTGTTTTCCCCCCGTGAAGTCCAGCTTGGCATCGAAGTCGGTGTCCTTGTCCGCCACCGTGGAAAACTGGTAGGCGCAGCACTGGTAGCAGGAGATCCCTTTCCCGGCCCCCCGGTACCTGGGCATCTGGTTGTCGTAATAGGGCGTCCCGAACTTGGAGGCCAGCTCAAAGGTGAGGAGGTACAGGTCCCGGTAGGACGGGAGGTCGGGGTGGGCCCGGTTGAAGGCCTCGTCCTCCTTCATGAAGTCCGGCTCGATGGAGATCTCCGGTTTCGGGAAGTTGAAGGGTTTGCCCCAGGCATCCCCTTCCAGCATCACCTCCATCATGGCCTTGAAGAGGAGCCGGACCTCCCGCTCAAACTCGCCGTAGGTCCGGAGCGGTGCCTGCTTCCCATCGTAGATCCTGCCCTTGTACACGACAGGCCGGTCCCTCCAGAGAGTGGGGACCCCGGGCGAGAGCTGCACCGATGAGAAGACCAGCTGGCCGCCCCGGGCCACCATCATCTGGGTCATCTCGTACACAAACATCTGCATCAGCTGTTTGATCCCGTCGTAGGGCATCCCCTCGAAGAAGGGGGCGAGGAAGGTGAGGAAGTTGTAGTAGCCCTGGCCGCCGGCAAAGTTCGTCTGGGCCGATCCCAGCGCCTTCACTGCATGGAGCACGGCCACCTCCGGCCGCTTCGCGGGACCGGCCACCGATGCCTTGGTGCCGTTCCCGTCGGGCATGAGGCCGTAATAGAGGAAGTACCGCAGATCCCAGTCCTGGCAGAACGGACGGGTGCCGAAGTACTCCAGGTCATGGATGTGCAGGTCACCGGCCAGGTGGTGATCCCCCAGTTCCGGCGGCAGCTGGAGCAGGTACTGCTCCTTGCTGATCTTGTCAGCCTTCTTCTTGTGGGAGGTCTCGGCGTTCTCCTGCAGGTTGGCGTTCTCGTGGGCCTCAAAGCCCCTGCCTACATCGATCTGGTGCGCGTCGTAGACCGGCGTCCCCACCCGGGTACAGACGTTCCGGTACTCGATGAGGCCCTTCTCCAGGAGGACCGTGTTCATGATCTCCCGGATCAGAGGGCCGGAGAGCGTGTCCAGACCCAGCTTCAGGATCCGCTGCTCCACCACCCGGGCGATCTCCCGCGCCAGCTCCTCTGTGGCCGATTCATGGCTGTAGAAGACTCCCAGGAGCTTTGTCTCCTCGACAAGCTGCTTCACGATCCGCTCCCGGTCCCACTCCACCATGTGCCCGTCCGAGGAACGCACTTTGGGGAGGGGGGAGAGGAAGCGGCCGTCGAGCGTTGTCTGCTGCGGGAAAACTGGTGTTGTGACCGTTTTTTTCTGCCGAACCACAGGGGTCACCTGCTGAATCCTGTTACATACTATTAATGGCTTGCTATTTGAGATTATCGAGTTTATCGCATTTGGATTCTTTTTAAACCTTTTCCTGCCTTTATAAGGCCCGGTCCGGCCCCCAGATCCGGGGTCTTTTCGAGAACGGGGGACTTACCTACGTTCCGGGCCGATTTCCACCCCCCGGCAGCCTGAACCGGAACGGGCGGGATCGTGTCAGCGGACCCGGTCCAGCACCCCTTCCTGTACCCTTTCGTGGTCGGGGGAGAAGAGATCGTCTGAGGTGAGGAAGGTGTCGCCGCCCCGGAGCACGGGGGCTTCCATGACAAAGACCCCGTTCACCCGGAGGTCGGTCAGGGATTCGGCGCTGGACATGTCACACTCAGTGAACGGGATCCCTTTTTTTTTCAGGTACTCCTTGAGCATTTCGCAGTTCGGGCAGTCTTCAAGCGTATAGAGGATCAGGGGCCTGTCACTCAACGGTACCACACCTGTGCAATCGATGACTATTAGCAGCTGGATGCGCACATACTGTTGATGGTCAGGACTTTTATTGCTATTGATCTCCCCCCGGAAGTGACGGACCGGGTCCCTCCCTGCCAGGAGATCCTGAAGCGGTCCGCGGCCCGGCTGACCCTCGTGGAACCCCGGAACATCCACCTGACCCTGAAGTTCCTGGGGGAGGTGGAGGAGTCCATGCTCGCATCCGTCGGGGAAGCCCTCCGGTCCCTCCGGTCCTACCCGTTCCCCATGGCCCTGAACGGGGTTGCAGGCAATCCTCCCCGGACCCCCCGGGTCATCTGGTGCAATGTCCAGGATGCCGGCCAGTCTGCCCGGCTCCATGACCGGGTGGAGGAGGTGCTGGCCCCGCTGGGTATCCCCCGGGACCCCCGTGCCTTCACCCCCCACGTCACCGTCGCCCGTGTGAAGCGGTTCGATCCCTCCCTCCTCCCGCAGATCCGGGCGGTGGCCCAGACCACCTTCGGCACCTGCACGGTGAACGGCTTCTCCTTCAAGAAATCCACCCTCACGCCCGGAGGCCCCCTCTACGAGAACATTCTGGAGGTCCGCTGGTGAAGCGGCTCCCCTGCGAGGAGGAGATCCTCTTCCGCATCCGGCCGAAGGAGGAGGAGCGTGCACACCTGGAGACCGTGGCACGGCGCCTTGTCGCGGCCATCGAAGGGCAGGGCCCGGCCAGGGGCATGGTGGTGGGATCGGTGGCACGGTCCACCTGGCTCTCCGGCGACCGGGACCTGGATATCTTCCTGCTCTTTCCCCCCGCCCTCACCCGCGAGGAGCTGGAGGAGCAGGGGCTCGGCCTTGCCCGCCGCGTGGCCGCGAAGCACGCCTCCTCGTACCATGAGAAATATGCCGAACACCCGTACATCAGCGCCACGGTGGATGGCCTTGACGTGGACCTGGTCCCCTGCTTCGCCGTGGAGAGTGCCGCGAGCATCAAGTCAGCCGTGGACCGGACCCCCTTCCACACCCTGTACATCGCCACCCGGATCTCCCCCCTCGTGGACGACGTGCTGCTCCTGAAGCAGTTCGCCAAGGGCGCGGGAGTCTACGGCTCCGATCAGATGACCGAGGGCTTCAGCGGATATCTCTGCGAGCTCCTGGTACTCCACTATGGCGGTTTTTCCCCCGTCGTGGAAGCGGCCGCAGGGTGGCGGCCGGGGACCTGCATCGATCTCGCGGGTCATGCCTGCAGGGCCTTCGAGGAACCCCTCCGGGTGGTGGATCCCGTGGACCCTGCCCGGAACGTGGCAGCGGCCCTCTCCCTCACCCGGATGTCCGAGTTTGTGGAATGGTGCCGGGGCTACCGGAAGAAGCCCTCCGCTGATTTCTTCTTCCCGCCGGTAACGGAGCCCTTCACCAGGGAGGCATTCATCGCCCGGCTGGAGGAGCGGGGAACCCGCCTCTACGCCCTCTCCTTCGCAACACCGCCCCTGATCCCGGATATCGTGGTTCCGCAGCTGAGACGGAGCCTGGATGCCCTCTGCGGCCTCCTCACCCGGGCCGGGTTCGTGGTCCACCAGGGGGATACGCTCATGGGGGATCCGCAATCCCTCCTGCTCTTCGAGCTGCTGGTCGATACCGTGCCTCCGGTCGTGCGCCACACCGGCCCGCCGCTCTGGGACCCGGAGAATGCAGGCAAGTTCACAGAGAAATATCAGGACAACCGGCTCTCCGGCCCTTTCATTCTGGAGGGGCGGTACCACGTGGAGCTGCCGCGGAAGTACACGCTCGCCGCGGACCTCCTCCGCTCGCCGGAAGTCCTCGGCGTTGGCCTGGGAAAGCACGTGAAGCGGGAGATGGAGGGGGGCTGGGAGGTCTGCGAGGGGGGGGACTGCTACCGTGAGGTGTGGGCCGGGTTCCTCACCCGCTTCATCGAGCCGGCCTCCCCCCTCGCCCGCCTCCTCAGGCAGCGGCCCCCCGGGTAGAGGCGGAAGCATGATGATTCATTCTCAGCCCCGCCGCGACCCCCGAGGCCAGTTCCCTTGATATACCCCCATCGGCTTCCTCGATCCCCGGCATACTGGTGGGACGCTCTCGGGGGCTCCGCCGAGGCTCCGCCCCCGCCGCGTGGCACCCCCCGCCGGTGTTCTGCCATCGCAGGAGGATCCACAGGGTCATTCCACGACGAGGAGGTCCATCCTCATGGGGGAGGGGCCGGGAGGGGGCCGACCCGCAATGCATGGATATCCGATCAGACTTATACCCCGAGGTCGTTTTCCACTGGTCTCATCTGGTGGATGTATGAGTCCATACGGATTCTTTCCCACTGTTTTTGAAAGAGTGTGAGTTCAGGTTTAATTACGGAACACCAAAGCAACAACTCGAAACGTTGAGGTTGTGGTGTGATATTTAAACCCATTATCTACGACAGTCACGAAGGGTATATTCCCGTTATTACACAACGTAGTAAAAGGAGTTCGTGCATTGGATATCCCACGTATCTTCACTATTACCGAAAGTGCTCACCGCATCCATAACCCGTTCACACCAGAAAATCTCGCCACTCTCGGTGCAGCGTTAAGCCTGGAATCGGGGGCTCGTGTGCTCGACCTCGGCAGCGGTTCGGGCGAGCTGCTGTGCACCTGGGCACGCGATCACGGAATCATCGGCGTCGGCATCGACATGAGCCAGTTGTTCACCGAGCAAGCGAAACTCCGCGCTGAAGAACTCGGAGTCGCCGATCGTGTCGAGTTTATCCACGGCGACGCTGT